>JBKJON010000286.1:0-8671 GCA_046595715.1 Marmoricola sp. | reverse complement strand
GTCTTGCGGGTCTTGGAGGAGAACATGGTGCTCATCTGAAGTCACATCCTGTGGCTCGGGGAGGTAGTTGGCGTCTTGCTGGCAGTAGTTCGCCGCGACCCACCCAGCGGATTGGTGTGGCGGGAGACTTTCTCCGGGCCAAGCCCCTCAGACCGAGGCGGGACGACGTGCCAACATCACGATCTGGCTCGTCTGGTCAAGCGTTGCCACATCGACGAATCCCACGTCATGCAAGAGAGTTCTCATCTCTTCGACGGTGATGTGACCGCCGCCGGTGAGGCGTGCGCCGTGCGACCGGATGGCGGTCATCATGGTGTCGGCGGACTCTGGCGCGGCCGCGATCGGGGCGATCAGCCAGCGGTCGGGGATCAGGGCGTCGAAGATGGCGCCGAGACCCGCCGTCAGGTCGGCCCTGGGGATGAAGGGCTGCGGCAGCCACGCGAGGTCGAACCCCTCACGGTCCCGCAGGTCGGCCACGGACTGGAGGCGCAGCTCGACGCGTTCCTCCATGCCGGCCCTGATCAGCTCGTTTCGTGCGATGTCGAGCGCGGGCGCGAGCACGTCGAGCCCTACTGCTCGCACGCCGGGGAAGAGCTCGCACAGGTGCAGGGAGATGGCCCCCACACCCACGCCCACGTCCAGGAACCGGGCGCTCCCGTCGAGGAAGACGTCGTAGGAGGACGGCATCAGCGGAAGCATCCCCTCGGCCACGGCCACGGCAGCCGAGATGCTGCCGCTCCCCTGGGCCCGGATGATCTCGAGGTCGTCCCCGGACCATTCGGTCGACCCGCCTTCGGCGTGACGCAGGGCGCGTCGCAGGAGTGACGAGACGCCACCGGCCAGCGCCGCCGGGTCGAAGTACCACGGATGGACGTGCACGGGCTCGAGCCTGTCGTCCGTCGTGCGGCGCAGCACCCCGGCCGAGATCAGGAGCTCCGCGTCGTGGAGATCGGCCTCGTCCTCCAGCGGCTTCCCAGCCAGGATCCGCTTCCAGCCGCCCAACGTGGCCAGCCGCCCCATGGCAGCGAGCACCATGGGATGCTCGCTCGCCTCGACCGTCGGGATCTCGTTCATGGGTTCCATCGCTGCTCCGAGTCTGAGGGCCTGTATGGCCGGCGAGTCGCCGTGGGGACCACACACCCGGAGGCGCCGCCGCTCGCGGTGCCTGTTCCCAGATGTGGGGTCGAGCATGCCAGATGGGTCCTTGTTCCGACCGGGGCATGTTCAACCGCCTCTCCCTGCCGGACCGTCGGGTCGACCAGGGCGACGAAGGCGCAGTGCTGTGGGGTGCGGGTTCCGACTCGTCCGACCACCAGCGACGGGTGACCGAACATGCGATCACTGACATCACTCCGGCTGCCTTGCCGCAGGTAGAGCAAGAACTACATCGCCAGCTGACTCGGGGCCTCGGCGGGATCTCCCCCGTCAGCCAGCCACCTGGCGAGCTCGCGGGGATGTCGACGCTCCAGCTCCTCCAGCACCATTTCCCGCAGGCCCGCATACGCGGCAAGCTCGGCGGCGGAGGGTGTGAGCTGCAGGCGACGGTGGGTCGAGCGCCACGTCTGGCAGAGCTCGACACTGCTGAGTCGGCCGAGGATGTCGCGCGTGGCCTCCTCGACGGAGAGCTGGAGCTCTTCCTCTGTCTCGGTCGTGGTCATATGCGCTCGCACGGACTGACCTGCCGCCCTCACCGCGGGGCTGGACAGCGAGGCCGCCAGGAGCAGCCACAGCAGCAACGACCCGGACAGGGTGCCCACCACCGTGAGCGCCGCCAGTGAGCTGGCGCCCCACGTCACGGCGTAACGGAGACGTGCCGCCAGGGCGGCGCGCGACTCCTCCTCCTCGCAGGTGAGGACGAGGGCGAAGATGGCAGCGCCCGCCGCGCCCGCTGCTGCCGCCCCCGCCAGGGCGACCGGCTCCACCACCACCGCCGACAAGGCCAGGCTCAACGCGATGGCACCACCCCAGAAGCGCCGCCAGCGCCTGGCGTACTGCATGTCCTGGTTCACCGCACAGTTCCTCTCCGGGTAGCTCTCACTCACTGTGCGGTGCCCAGAAACTTCGGCGCCACGCATCCAGAAATGATGCAAGACGGGGCGGGGAACGGGTTGACGGCAACCGCTCGCCTCCTCGAGGCGCTGCCGAGTTCCAGCACTGTCGCAAACTGAGACTGCACGGAGCGGGAGGTTCACGAAGGATGTTCCCGTGGAGCCGTGGCCTGTCGCGGAGCCGCGGCTTCACCTCACTCACACTCGCTGACCCGGGGGACGAGCATGGACCACCACCGACCTCGCCGGCACTCGCACGCTGAGCTGCGCGTCCTCGACGAGCTTCAGGGTGTGTCCGGCGTGGGAGAGGTCCAGTCGTTCGCCGGCGGGTACAGCGTCGAGTTCCCGGAGGCCGACTTCGTCATCCGCATCTCCACCTCGGAGGCTCCGTGCGAAACGCAGTGGGAGGTCACGGTGCGAGAGCCACTTCCAGGTCTCAGCACGTGGTTCGGTCAGTGGCAGCGCTCGTTCTCCGTGCACCGTGCGGAGGCCGGGCCGCTCATCGCCGCCGAGATGCAGGCCGCCCGCGCCCGGGTCCGGGGGATGCTCGACGACCACGCTCGAGCCCTCAGCGACGTCTGAGGCCCGCCTCTCGCTCTGGCTCTAGCCGGTCAGCGTCAGCGCGACCAGCGTCACGTTGAGTACGCAGATCACGGCAGCCACGGCGGCGGCAACCATCGTCGTGACGCGTCTGTTCACCAGGACGCCCATCACCCGGCGCCGGCTGGTGAGCAGCACCAACGGGATCAGGGCAAACGGGATACCGAAGGACAGCACCACCTGCGAGATCACCAGCGCCCGCGTCGGGTCGACCCCGATCGCGATGACCAGCAGGGCCGGGGCCAGCGTCACGAGGCGGCGGAGGAGGAGCGGCACCCGACGCCGGAGGAAGCCCTGCATGACGATCTGGCCGGAGAAGGTGCCGACCCCGGAGGCTGCGAAACCGGACGCCAGCAGGGCCAGGGCGAACAGGAACGCGGCGGTCGGCCCGAGGGCAGCGGCCAGACCCGCGTGCGCGCCCTCGATGGTCTCGACCGGGACAGGACCGTCGGAGAGGACCTGAGCGGCGACGACGAGCATCGAGAGGTTGATGACGCCGGCCAGGGTCATCGCGGTCACGACGTCGATGCGCTGGCTGCGCAGGAGCGCTTGGCGCTCTTGGTCCGTGGTCCGCTGGTAGCGGCTCTGGGTCAGCGCTCCGTGCAGGTAGATGACGTGCGGCATCACCGTCGCCCCGAGCATGCCCGTCGCCAGGAGCACCGTGTCGGTGCCCTCGAAGCGCGGCGTCAGACCACCGACGGCGGCGGCGGCGTCGACGCCGCCGGCCACGAGGCTGTAGAGGAACCCCACGAGCACCACCAGCAGCATCCCGGTGATGGCCACCTCGAACGGACGGGCACCCCGGCTCTGTATCCCGAGGAGGGCGAAGGCCACCACGGCGGTGATGACACCACCGGCCAGCAGGGGCAGGCCGAACAACAGCTGCAGCGCGATGGCCCCACCGAGAACCTCGGCCAGGTCCGTCGCGATGGCGACCAGCTCGGCCTGCGCCCACAGCCCTCGGGTGACCGGCCGCGAGAAGTTGTCACGACAGAGCTCGGGCAGGTTCTTGCCGGTGGCGATGCCGGCCTTGGCGGAGAGGTACTGGATCAGCATGGCCATCAGGTTGCTGGCGACGACCACCCACACCAGGAGGTAGCCGAAGCGCGACCCGGCCGTGATGTTGGTGGCGAAGTTGCCCGGGTCGATGTAGGCGATGGCCGCCACGAACGCCGGGCCGAGCAGGGGCAGCGGCCCACGGACGAAGGCGACGCTGACGAACTTCGCCCTGCGCTGGAACACCGCCTGACCTTGCCGGCTACGCGCTCGCCGAGGCGAGCTCGACCATCTCGAGCTTCTCCAGGTCCGCCTTCGACGCCGCCTTGAGCTCCTCGAAGACCACGAGCTGTTGGGCCTCGATGCGCTTGTTGACCAGCTCGCTCAGGGCGTAGGTGATGGCCCCTGTCTGCCGGACCGTCACCTCGTCAACGAGTGGCTGCCGAACCGAGGTGATGGCCACCCCGCTCGCCGCACCCTCGGCATCCTGGGTCACCGCGATGGTGAACCTCTCGCGCGGGCTGGCGACCGGGTCGGCGTGTTGGCCGCGCAGCTGCAGCAGCACCTGGTGCCACCTGAGGACCTCCGTCTCCGGCAGCGCGGTCGTCAGGTCCTCCTCGGTCAGGGTTGCTCCCGGGCGGCGTTCGGCGAACGCCCGCGCGTAGGAGAGCAGGGCCATCGTCCAGACGCCCTCGACCACCACCTCGTCGGGACGAGGACGACCGGCGACCTCCGCCACCAGCCGCTCGCAGCACCGCAGGACGGTCTGCAGCTCCTCGAAGGTCTCGACCAGGTCACCGAGCAGGGAGGCGCTCTCGCCCTCCAACCGTCGTACCACGGCCGGCGTCTCGGGGGCCGACGACTCCGGGGCCGGCGTCTCGGGGGCGGCCGGACCTCCTGACGCTGTCGACTCGGCTGGCGCGGCGCGTTGCTCCGGTGGCATCCCGTTGCCGTTGCTGGACACGGCTCAGCTCACCCGACCGACGGGCCGAGGCCCAGCGACTGCGGGGTGCTGGCGTCGGGCGAGGGCTGGTGCAACCCCTCGTCGAGCTCTCCGAACTCGGTCATCAGCGCCCGGCTGCCGCCCCAGGGTGTCTGCTCCTCGGCGATGAGGGTGTTGGTCGTCAGCAGCAGTCCAGCCACCGAGGCGCCGTTCTGCAGGGCCGAGCGACACACGCGCAGCGGGTCGATGATGCCGAGGTCGATCATGTTGCCGTAGCGCCCCGCCAGGGCGTCGAAGCCCTCGTCGACACCGAGCTTGGCCACCTCGGCCACCACCTCGTGCCCGGGGTACCCCGCGTTGGTGGCGATCAGGAACGTCGGCTCGGTGAGCGCGCGCCGGACGATCTCCACCCCGGTGGCGTAGTCGTCGGAGACGTTGAGCTCGTCGAGCACCGGCGCCGCGTGCATCAGCGCGACGCCACCGCCCGCCACGATGCCCTCAGCCATGGCGGCCCGGGTCGCCGAGAGCGCGTCCTCGACCCGGTGCTGCAGCTCGGCCAGCTCGGCGTTCGTGGGGGCGCCGACCTTGATCACGGCCACCTTTCCGGACAGCGAGCCGATCCGCTCGCTGAGCACCTCTCCGTCGATGCCGAAGGTCGCGCGCTCCAGCTCGGCCCGCAGCTGCGCCACCCGGAACTCCACCTTCTCGGCGTCGCCGGAGCCGTCGATGATCGTCGTCCGTTCGGCCGTGACGCGGACCTGTCGGGCACGACCGAGCTGCTCGATCTTCATGTTCTCGAGGCTGAACCCGGAGTGCTTGCTGTAGACCTCACCACCGGTGATCGTGGCGATGTCCTCCAGCTTGCGCAGGCGTCGGTCACCGAACCCTGGAGCCTTGGTGGCGACGCAGCGGAAGATCCCGTTGACGTGGTTGTGCACCAGCATCTGCAGGGCCGATCCCTCGATCGTCTCGGCGATGATCATCAGCGGGCGGGGGTCGCGCATGACCTTGTCGAGCAGGGGCATCAGCTGTTGGACCTTGGTGATCTTCTCACTGCACAACAAGATGTAGGGATCGTCGAGGATCGCCTCGAGGCTGGCTGGGTGCGTCACCAGGTAGGGCGAGATGTACCCGTTGTCGTACTCGAAGCCCTCGACGAAGTCGACGCTCATCCCGTGCACGGCCGACTCCTCCACCGTCACGATGCCGGTGTCGCCGACCGTGTGCAGCGCCTGCGCCAGCACGTTGCCGACCGTCTCGTCGTTGTTCGCGGAGATCGACGCCACGCGTGCGTAGTCGGCCATGGTGACCACCGGGTGCGCCACCTTGCGCAGGTGGTCCACCAGCTTCCCGACCGCCAGGTCGACGCCTCGTTTGACCAGCACGGGGTTTCCGCCCTGCCCGATGGCCGCCATCCCCTCGCGGATGATGGCCTGCGCGATCACGGTCGCGGTCGTCGTACCGTCACCCACGATGTCGTTGGTCTTGATCGCTGCTTCCTTGACCAGCTGGGCGCCCATGTTCTCGAACTGGTCGCTCAGGTAGATCTCGCGGGCGATCGTGACGCCGTCGTTGGTGACGACCGGTGAGCCGGTGATCTTCTCCAGGATGACGTTGCGCCCCTTGGGTCCGAGCGTCGACTTCACCGCCTCGGCCAGCTGGTCGACGCCGGACAGCAACAAGCGCCGGGCCTCCTCACCGAATCGCAGGTCCTTGGCCATGGTGTTCCTCCTTGATGACGGGTGTTCGCGGATGTCAGGGGGTGGCGGTCCTGCGGTTACGGCACGAGAATCGCCCGTCCGCGGACGAGGCCGGCGTCGAGATCGCTGAGTGCCTGCTGAGCGGCGTCCAGCGGATAGGTCTTGGTGTGCAGCGTGACCTTGCCGGCCTGGGCGAGGACCATCAGCTCGGCGAGCTCGTTGTAGGTGCCGACGATGTTGCCGACGATGTTGCGCTCGGTGGAGATCACGTCGAGGGTCGGTACGACGAGGGTGCCGCCGTACCCGATGACGTAGTACGAGCCTCCCGGACGCGTCATCGCGAAGCCCTCGTTCTCGGCCCCCTCCTCCGCCACGAAGTCGAAGACGACGTCGGCCCCCTCACCGTTGGTGAGGTCCTTCACGGCGTCGACCTGCTTGCCGTCGGCCACCACCGTCTGGGTGGCACCGAGCTGAGTCGCGAGCTCGAGGGCGGCGGCGTTGCGGTCGACCACGACGATGTTCGCCGCGGTGAGCGCCGCGAGGCACTGGATGCCGATGTGGCCGAGTCCGCCGGCGCCGATGACGACGGCGGTCGTGCCCGGGTAGAGGAGCGGTAGCGCCTTGCGCACCGCGTGGTAGGCCGTGATGCCGGCATCCGCCAGCGCCGCGACGTCCTTCGGCTGGGTCGAGGGATCGAGCTTCACGCAGGCGCGGGCCGACGTCAGGAGGTACTCCGCCATGCCGCCGGCGGTGCCGTCCAGCCCCGGGAAGACGCTCTCCGTGCAGTGCATGTCCTGTCCGGCCCGGCAGGCACGGCACAGGCCGCAGGTCGGGGTCGGGTGCAGGATCACGGTGTCCCCCACCGCCACGTTCGTGACGGCGGAGCCGATCTCGTGCACCCAGCCCGCGTTCTCGTGGCCGATCGTGTAGGGCAGCGACGGGTTCATCGCCTCGTCCCACTGGCCCAGGATGATGTGCAGGTCGGTCCGGCAGACGCCGGCTCCCCCGATCTTCACCACGACGTCGAAGGGCCCGTTGACCGTGGGCTCGGGAACCTCGTCGATGGTGGGCTTCTCGTTGTACGCGTGCAACCGAACGGCCTTCATCTGATCTCCTCCAGCTGTCCCTCGCCGCGAGTGGAGTAGCGGTGGGACAGCATGCCGCGGCACACGCTGCCGTTCGCCTCGGTGTTGACCCGGGTGAGCCGGGCCTTCCGCAGGTGCAGCGGCAGCGCCTGGACGCCGATCGCCTCCCCCGTCGTCGCATCCACCAGCAGCGGCGAGGAGTCGCTCGCGGGCAGGCCCAGCTCGGCGCGCCGTGCGCGCAGCCTCGTCAGGTCGTCCGACGGTGGAACCTCGGACAGGCTCATCAGGGCGAGCTCGTCCACGGTTCGTCCCTCGCTGAGCAGCGGTCGACAGACCCGGTCCGTCCCGGCCAGCACGGCCTTGCGCACGAAGTCCGTGCGCAGCTCGTCGAGCTCGCCGGCGGCCAGGCCGCCGAAGGACTCGGCAAACCCGGACCGGGCGGCGATCCCGCTGTTGATCTCTACGGAGGCGAAGTGGTCGTCGAGCACCACCTCGGTCCGGGTGACACCTTCGACACCGCTCACCGCGTCGTACGCGTCCGCCACCATCAGGAAGGCGAAGTTGGGCGCGCAGAAGAACGTGGGCAGGCGCAGGTGGACCTGCGCCTCGCCCTCGTCGGACACGGTGCACGACGAGACGAAGCCGAGCTCGGTGATCGGCTCGTCGAGCTCCGGGTCGCGCACCGCGTCCAAGGCGGTCAGCAGCTGTGCCTGCTGCGTCACGGGTCGTGTCACACGCCGGCCCCGTGCTCCACCAGCTGGGCGTCGTCCTGCGCGGCCGGGGTGCCCTCGCCCTTGAGCTGGAACTCGGCCGGCACCTCGATCCCGTAGAGCTTGGCCGCGTTCAGGCCGAGGATCTTCTTCTTGCTGTCGACGTTCATCCGTGGGTAGTCGGAGTACGAGTCATCGTCGGGGTAGTCCCAGTCCACGAAGCCCTCGATCTGCCACTTGGGCTCCCAGATGTTGTAGTCGCTGCCGAAGGTCATCTTGTCCTCGCCGACCCAGAACAGCAGCTCACCCATGACCTTGGCGAAGAACTTCGGCCGGGCGTGCATCAGGCCACCGATGACCACGGAGAGACCCGCGTAGACGTTGGGCTCCTGCGTCGCCATGAAGCAGAAGTCCTCGATCCGCGGCAGCCCGACGTGCTCGACGATGAAGTTCAGCTCAGGGAAGTCGGTGGCGGCGTGGTCGACGTCGGAGACGTCGAACGCGTCCTTGTCCAGCGGCCAGATGGTCGGCCCCTTGTGGACGTGGATGTTCTTCACGCCCAGCTCTTGCGCGCGCTCCAGGAAGCGGT
>JBKJON010000205.1:0-5421 GCA_046595715.1 Marmoricola sp. | reverse complement strand
GTGGCAGCCCCACAGGCGGTCAGGAAGAAGGCCATGAGGAGCGAGAGGACCGCGAGGGGGCGCATACCACCCACGGTAGGCATCAGCGCCAACCGGGACAGTGCGGCTGCCTGCCGGGGACGGGCTGAGCCACCGGAGGGTTACCGGGGCATGACTAGGGTGTGAGCGGGAACACAGACAGAGGCCGCCGGCGAGATGTGCTGTCAGCCCAGATCGCTGACCACGCGGACGGCACTCAGGGGAGGACGACCGGTGCGAGACACGGCACGGGCGATGCTTCGCTGGATCACGAGTCCGGCGGTCGACGAGGTTCCACGGGGTCACGCGCTTGCCGCGACGGCGCTTCGCGTCCTGCTCGGCCTGATGTGGCTCTACAACGTGGCCTGGAAACGCGCCCCCGACTTCGGTCAGGACGCCGGCAACGGCCTGTTCAAGTTCACCAGCTATGCCGTCAGTCATCCGGTGCTCCCGCCGTACAGCTGGGTCGTCGAGCATGCTGTCCTTCCGCATTTCCAGGTGTTCGGCTGGGTGGTGCTGGCAGCGGAGACCACCCTCGCCGTCCTGCTCCTGACCGGCACCTGGGTGCGGGGCGCTGCGGCGTTGGGCGTGGCACAGTCGGTCGCCATCGCACTCTCGGTGGCCTATGCGCCCGCCGAGTGGCCGTGGTCCTACTGGTTGATGATCGGCGCCCATGTGGTCATCCTGTTCAGCTCCGCGGGGCGGGTGCTGTCCGTGGAGGCACTGCGCGCCGGTCTCTCGCGAGGCGGGATGCTCGTCCAGGTGTGGGGCGGGCTCTCAGCGCTGCTGGGGCTGATCACGATCGTTGCCTCGCTTGATGATCCCCTGGCCAATCGCGGCTACCAGGTCGGCTCCAGCGACCTCTCGGTGAGCCTGGGTGAGTACAACGCCGTCGGTGGCCTGGCGCTCCTGGTCACCGGGGCCCTCATGCTCGCCGCGTCGCACGTGGGTGCGGTGACCGGGGCGCGTCTGGCCAGGACCGGCGCAGCTCTCGCGCTGGTGGCGGCGCTGTCGCTCTACGTGCAGCTGGGCTTCAGCGGCCCGCTGCTCGGCGGATCGGAGACGTCAGCGGCGTACTTCCTCTGCCTCGGTGTCGTGGCCGCCGCCGTCGCTCGCCAGCTGTCCGTGGTCCGTCCTACCCGGCCCTCACCGTCCGGATGAGCGTGGAGGTGGTCGACGGTGGGGACCGAGCCTGTGGCGAGCTGCTGCTCGTACTTGCGGCGCGCAGCCGCACTCTGCCCCCTCGCAGCCGGATTCGCCTGCTGGCCACCGACCCGGCCGCTGCCATCGACCTGCCGGCCTGGTGCCACCTCACCGGTCACGACTATCTCGGACACGGCGTCGACGCCGCCGGTTCCCCCTACTACGACATCGGTGTGTCCGCCGACGCCCGCGCCACCCAGGTCTCGCATCCGTGGCGACTCGATCCCGAGCCGTCACTGCCCCAACCCCACCACCGAGAGGAACACCCATGAACGGGCTCGTCATCAACCTCACCCACTCGGTCGACGACGTCGACCGCACCAGCGTCGCGATCGTCGTCGCTGGCGCCTCCGTGGCCTCGTCGCAGAAGACCACCGTCTTCTTGTCCTCCGAGGGCACCCGCCTGGCCGCCAAGGGAGTCGCTGAGACACTGCACGAAGAGGGCTTCGCGCCCATGTCGGAGCTGGTGACCAGCTATGTCGAGGCCGGTGGCACCTTCCTGGTCTGCAGCCCGTGCGCCAAGAAGCGTGGGATCGGCGAGGACGACCTCATCGAGGGTGCCTCGATCGTCGGCGGGGCCACCTTGGTTGCGCTGCTGGCCGACGGCGCTTCCTCGCTGTCCTTCTGAGGCCGGCACCCGTGCCGGATCTCACCGCGTCACCGCCCACAGGCGCGCCCACGGTTCCGGTCGCCCTGTCCTACGACGGCGGCGACATGGACTGCGGTAGTGGCCTGCTGCTCGCCATCACCTCTCGCATGCGACGCATCGAGGAGGGTGAGGTGCTGCTCCTCCACACCCGAGAGCACTCCGTGCTGGCCGACCTGCCCGCCTGGGCGCGGCTGGCGGGCCATGGCCTCCTCGCGGTGGTCGACGGTGCGACCGGCTCCGGGCGGGGGCCTTGGCGGCTGTGGATCGTCCGCGGACGCAGCCGTGTGGCAGCCACCCACCGACCCAGCACCGCAGAGGTCGAGTACTCCTCCGGTGAGCCCGCACCCGTGGGCACCCGGCTGTGGCTCTACTCCAACTTCCACTGCAACCTCGCCTGCACCTACTGCTGCGCGGCCTCCTCCCCCAAGGCGGACCCTCGGTTGATGTCGGTGGAGACCGCGGCGAGCGCGGCCGAGCAGTTCGCCGAGCAGGGTGGACGTGAGCTGCTCATCACCGGCGGTGAACCGTTTCTCCACCCCGAGCTCGACGAGCTCGTGGCCCGGACCGCGGCACACGTACCGGTGACCCTGCTGACGAACGCGATGGTGTTCGGACGAGGACGACGACGCGAGGCCCTGGAGTCCTTCGACCGCGATCAGGTGACTCTGCAGATCAGCCTGGACTCCGCTGGTCCGGAGCTGCACGATCGCCAGCGCGGTGCCGGATCACACGTCCGCGCCCTCGAGGGGATCCGGCTGGCCCGCGCGCTCGACTTCCGCGTCCGGGTAGCGACGACGTACCTGCCCGAGGACGCCGCAGCCGCCGGTGACCTCCACGCCACGTTGGCCGAGCTCGGGATCGCCGAGGAGGACCGCCTCATCCGACCGGTCGCCCAGGAGGGCTGTGCCCAGGACGGTGTCGAGATCACCCTCGACTCGGTCGAGCCCGAGCCCACCCTGACCGCCGACGGCGCCTGGTGGCACCCCGTGGCTGTGACGAACCGGCACCTGCGGGTGGCCGACGCTCCCCTGCCGCTCGAGCACGTCCTTGATGTCATCCGAGACGTCGTGGCCGTCCAGTCAGCCGCCGGATCCCAGGGACGTGCGGTCTTTCGCTGTACCTGACTCGCTCCTGCCAGCTAGCCGAAGATGCGGACGAGCTGCACCGTGAGCACCACGACGCCCAGAACCCTGCGGGCGGGGCTGGCACCTCGGACGACCTCGTCCAGAGCCCAGACGACCAGCGCGCCCTGACCCACCGCGGCGAGGGCCGTCGCGCGGTCCGACCCCAGCACCCCGGTCCACCCGACGACGACGGTGACAAGCCACACCGACAGGGCGGGGTTCGGCAGCTGGGCGAGGGTCAGGCTGCCGTTCTGGTCGCGGACCCACCAGCGGAGCGACAGGGGGCGAGCCTCCTCCGACGCCGGGGTCACGGGTGAAGCCACTTGCCGAGCTCCGCGTCGACGAGCAGCTCGCGTGCTTCGGTCTCGCGGTCGTCAGGAACCAGGATCCTGATCTGGATCGCCGTGATGGAGCCTTCGAGAACGCTCATGTTGCGGTCTGTGACCTGGTGGGGGATGTCGGCCCCGCCCAGGAGGCCCTCGATGATGGAGATCAACGCGGGGTCGTTCGTCCGGACGAGCTCTGCCATGGTGGTCTACCTCCGGTGAACGGGATCCAGTGAGGGCGCCACGTTACCGACGAAACACCGTTCCTACCCGTGGGGCACTGCGCGCCGCCGGAAGGCTCCGAAGCCGACAGCGACGAGGGTCATCGCGACGCAGGTCATCAGCAGGAGCGGGACGGCCTGCAGCGCACTCACCGGGGGGTTGCCCACGTGCGTGGTCGGCGACATGTCGAGCGCCCACTGGTGGAACTTCAGGCCGGGACCGAGGAATGCGATGAACGTCGTCACGGCAAAGCTGACCCAGGCGAGGCCGAACAGCCGAGGGTTCAGGCCGTAGACCGCCAACGCCAGCCCGGCGAGCACGAGCTCGGCCGGAAGATAGGCGAGTCCGGACCTCAGGGTGGCGCCGATCTCTGCCATGTCGCCGACCGACAGCGCCGTCGTCAGGCCCAGGACGAGCGAGGAACCGAGCACGATGGTCAGGAGCCCGCCGAACACCACCAGCGCGTGCGAGGCCAGCCAGCGGACCCGGGACAACGTGCCGCAGAGCCGCTCCTCCAGTCGCCCGGCGGTCTCCTCGGTCCGCAGCGTGCCGATCGCCTGTACGACGTACCCCGACGCGATGACGGCCAGGTAGAGCTGGGTGGCCGCGACGAACCCGTCCAGGGGCCGACCACCAGTGATGCCCATGGCCTCGGCCAGAGCGGGGTTGCCGGCCATCGCGTCGAGGAACTGCTGGGCGAGGGTGCCCATCATCGCGGTGAGCAGCACGCCACCGGCCAACCAGCCGAGGGTGGCGGGGCGGTGGATCCAGACGGCGAGACCGATCGGGTTACGCAGCCGCGCGGCAGCACGCTCGGGGCCGGCACCACCCCGGTGCAGCGCGCTGCCCAGGTCGCGCCGGGCCGCCAGCCGCAGCGCGAGGCCACCCAGGGCGAGGCCGGCCGCGAGCGGGATGGCCAGGGCCCACCACCGTTGGTCCCCGAACGGGGCTGCCTTCTCCGCCCAGCCGAGCGGGGAGAGCCAGGTGGCCCAGGTCTGGGTGACGTCGCCGACTCCTCGCAGCACGTACGACGCCGCGAGGACGATCAGGCTCCAGGTGTAGACCCCCCGGGTGTACGGGGTGACCTGTGCCAGCAGGGCCGCAAGACCGGCGAAGACGAAGGCCAGGGCGCCGAGCGAGAGTGCGTAGAGGACTGACCCCGCGAGCGGTACCCCCGTGACGGCCAACCCGACGGTGAACAGCACGGTGGTGGCGACGATGGTGGCGGTGGCCACGAGCAGCGCCGCCAACGTGGGTTCGTGACGGGCGATGCGCCCGCCGAGCAGCAGCTCGAGCCGGCCGGACTCCTCCTCGAGGCGGGTCGCCCGGGCGACCAGGGCGATGCCGGCCAGCGGCAGCAGGAAGGCGGCCATGAAGCCGAACTCGTCCTGGATCACGCCGCCCAGGGAGTCGATGCCCTCGACCTTTCCGTTGATGGCCACCAGGGCGCTGCCCGAGGTGACGGCCTCGGCGTAGGAGTGGATCTTGGCGGGGGTGTCGTAGAGCGCGGCGATGCTGGCCACGGTGCCGATCATGCTGGCGCTCAGCCCCAGCACCCACATCAGGGCTCGTCGCCGCTGGATGCGCGCGACGATGCGCACCATCATGCGCAGACCGTGTCGGTCCGAGGCAGCCAGCGGGCGCCCGCTCATCGAGCGGTCTCCGCGCGACTGCCGCCGGTGGCCGCCTCGTCCGGGTCCAGGGTCTCTCCGTAGTTCTGCAGGAACAGGGCGTCGAGACTGGGGGGCGTGACCGTGAGCGTGTGGATGCCAGCCGCGTGGAGCTGCCCGATGGCCGCGTCGAGGGGGTCGGGGTCGATGGTGAACCGGGAGTCCGTGCACCCGTTCAGCCGCTCGGTCTGATGGTCGGCTGTCCCGTC
>JBKJON010000172.1:0-5073 GCA_046595715.1 Marmoricola sp. | reverse complement strand
GTTGCCGCGCATCACGATCTCGCCCATCGTGCGGCAACAACGTGATGGCCGGCTACTTCAACGACGAGGAGGGCACCGAGAACGCTTTCCGCGGCGGGTGGCTCCATTCCGGGGATCTCGGCGTCCAGCACTCCGACGGCTACGTCGAGCTGCGCGACCGGGCCAAGGACATCGTCATCTCGGGCGGGGAGAACATCTCCACGATCGAGATCGAGCACTCGATCGAGTCCCACCCGGACGTCCTCGCCGCCGCCGTCATCGGCATCCCCGACGAGAAGTGGGGTGAACGGCCGAAGGCCTTCGTCATTCGACAGGTTGGCTCGGCCGTCACCGAGGCCGAGCTGATCGCCCACCTTCACCTCCACATCGCTCGTTTCAAGGTGCCGAAGGCGATCGAGTTCGTCGCCGAGCTGCCCCGGACGTCGACCGGCAAGATCCAGAAGTTCGAGCTGCGTGAGAAGGAGTGGGCTGGACACTCCAGCCGCATCCAGGGGTGAGGCCCCCTGTCCCGTCGACCGGCTCGACCCATCGAGCAGCCACCAGCACTCAAGCCCCCTCAACAAGGAGAACCCCATGACCTCCACCATCGAACCCACCGTCCCCGCCGAACGGCCAGCAGGCCTCAACGATCTGTCCGATCAAAGGCTGGCTGCGCTGCTGCTGCCGCCTGCCGACAGCGGCGTGCCCATCGCCGACCCGGCCCCGCTCGGACTGGCCGCGTTCGCCGGGACCACCTTCGTCCTGAGCCTCTTCAACTCCGGCATGGTGGGGACCCCAGAGCTCGTCGCCGTCGTGCTGCCCTTCGCTCTGGTCTTCGGAGGGCTGGTCCAGCTCCTGGCCGGGATGTGGGAGTTCCGCAACGACAACACGTTCGGAGCCGTGGCGTTCACGTCGTACGGCGCCTTCTGGATCTGCTACTTCGTCTACGCCAAGTACATCGCCGCCACCCTGCCGCCGGCCGACGCCCACACCGCCACTGGCATCTTCCTGCTCACGTGGACCATCTTCACCGCCTACATGACCTTGGCTGCGCTGAAGACGAACGCAGTGCTCATCGCGATCTTCGGCAGCGTCCTCGTGACGTTCGTCCTCTTGACCATCGGGGAGTTCGCCGAGAGCACCACCATCCTGCACCTCGGTGGCTTCCTCGGACTCGCGGCGGCCGCGTGCGCGTGGTACGGCTCGGCCGCCGGCGTCGTCAACCCGACCTGGGGCCGCACCGTCCTGCCCGTCCACCCGATCGCTCGCAGCTGACGGGCACTGCAGCCTGCGGGACTAGGCTGGGCGCATGGTCGATGCGGAGTCCCCCCAGTTGATGCTCGGACGGATCATCCGCGCGCAGCGCGAGCTGGCTGAGCTTCCCATGCGCCAGCTCGCGGCGGCCGTGGGCATCTCCAACCCCTACCTCTCGCAGATCGAGCGTGGTCTGCGGGCGCCGTCCGAGGCCGTGCTCAACGCGATCGCCGAGTCGCTCGAGACGTCGGTGGACCGGCTCTACGACGACGCCGGGTTCGTCGAGCCGATCCACGAGGAGAGTGACGACCTGGGAGGTCTCGAGACCCAGATCGCGGCGGCGACCGAGCTCACCTCCGCCCAGCGCAAGGCGCTGGTAGAGATCTACCGGGGGTTCGTCGACGCGAACGCCGTACGCCGCGCCCGTGGGACTGAGCGCCCCGACCAGCGCCCGCCTGGTTAGTCGACCGGTAGCTGGGCCGACCGGGCGGCGAGCCGCTCGAACAGGGGGGCCCAATGCTCATGCAGCGCCTCGCGGCCCATGAAGAGGCCCAGGTGACCACCGGTGGTCTGGCTGGTCGACACCTCGGCCGGGTCCGTACCTGCATGCTCGGCCAAGGCGAAGACCTGCGGGGGCGGCGTGATGTGGTCGGTCTTCCCCGCCAGCAGGTAGAGCGGGCAGGTGATCTGTCCGAGGTCCACGGTGCGGTCACCGACACGCAGCGTGCCGGTGATCAGCTCGTTGTTCTGGAACAGGTGCTCGACGATCCACAGGTAGAAGGCGCCAGGGATCGGCTGACAGTGGTGGAACCAGTCGTCGAACTTCCGGTAGCGCTCCACATGGTCCGGCTCGTGCAGGTGTGCGAGCAGCTGGAGCTGTCGGTCCACCTCGTTGTGCGGCTGCATCGTGATGAAGCCCGCCAGCAGGAACTCGCCGGGGAGGATGCCGTCGTTCGATCGCACCATCTTCCGGTAGAAGGCAAGGTCCCGACTCGGGGACAGCACCTTCATCCAGTCATGGATCAGGGGTTCACCCGCGTGGAAGTCGATGGGCGCGCCGGCGATCGTGAGGGTCTCGACCGAGTCGGGGTACAAGGCGGCGTAGATCACGGCGAGCCAGCCACCCTGGCAGTCCCCCACCAGGTGGACGCGGCCACCGACCAGGGCGATCGCCTCGGCGATGACGTCGACGTACTCCTCGACAGAGGCGTTCTTGGTGGCCTGCGTGGCACCCAGCCAGTCCAGCGACAGGACGCGCGAGAGGCCGGCGCCGAGGGCGGTCCCCACCTGGCTCTGGACGGGGTCGTAGTCGACGATGCAGGAGTCGTGACCAGCCTGCGGAGGAAGGAACAGTGCGGGCGTCGCCTCACCCGCGTCGGCGATCGAGAAGTCACGTAGCCGGGCGATCGGCCACTCGGCGACGACCGTGTGGTCGGTGGCCCACTGCGGCGGTCGTCGGTCGTTCATCGTCTGCATCCAGCTCATGACGTCCACGCCGACGTCGACGGGACCTGCACGGCGGGCCAGGGCCTGCGTGAAGTAGTCGGTGGCGCCGCGAAGGGTCGCCTCGTGGAGTCCGAGGATTCCCTCGACGGTCGCGTTGAAGATGCCCGGGGAGCGGGTGGCTGAGCTCATCGTGCCGTCCATCCTTGGTCCATGGAGACGGGTACGCCGGTGAAGGACCGACCGTGGGGGCCGAGCAGGAACGAGGCGAGCTCGGCCACCTCGTCCGGCTCGATCAGTCTCTTGACCGGCTGGGACGCCAGGATGACCTCCTGCAGCACCTGTGCCTCCGACATCTGGTGGGCAGCTGCCTGAGCGGCCACCTGTCCCTCCACGAGGGCGGTCCGCACGTAGCCGGGGCAGATGGCACACGCGGAGATGCCGTGCTCAGCGCCTTCGAGGGCGAGTGTCTTCACCAGTCCGAGGACGCCGTGCTTGGCCGCGACGTAACCGGCCTTGAAAGGTGAGGCGACCAGGGCATGGGCCGAGGCGATGGCCAGGAACCTACCGCCCTCGGGTGCGTCCAGAAGTGCGGGCCACGCATGCTTCGCGAGCAGGAAGGGGCTGGTCAGCATCAACGCGAGCAGCGCATCCCATCGGTCCTCGGGAAACTCTGCCACCGGGGCGACGTGCTGGAAACCAGCGTTGGCCACGACGATGTCGAGGCGGCCGAACCGGTCGATCGCCGCCTCCACCGCCTCGAGGTTGCCCTGACGAGTCGTCAGGTCGGCCGCGAACGCGATGCCGGGCCCCCGGTAGCCGGAGACTGCGGACTCCAGGTCCACTGCGAGGACATCGATGTCGTCGCGAGTGAGTCGGTTCACGATGGCGGCGCCGATGCCGCCGGCAGCGCCTGTTACTAGCGCCGCACGGCGGCTGGGGTCAGGCATGTTTGAACCTCTCTGATGACGTCGCGGGTGTCGCGGGCTGTTACTTCAGGAGGTCGCGGATCGCTGTCGTGTACGACGCGCTCACGTCGGACATGAACTTCGCGTGGCTGGTGGCAGCCGCGCTGACCCAGTCGAGCTGCGTCGCCGAGGCGGCCTTCTGCTCGAGGTCGCCGACACTCTGGAGCGCCTTCTCGAAGGTGTCGAGGGCGGTGAGGGTGGCACTCTTGGAGGACTCGATCATCCGCTCGTGGAGGTCGCGCATCTGCTGGGCGGACTCCTCGATCGAGGGCATCTCGAAGGCCGTGGGGGTGGTGGTGGTGTCCTTCTGCTTGGTCGAGGTGACCATGTGGGGCTCCTTAAATAGGTGTTCCGGTGCTTCTCTTTGCAAGGTTAGCACATCACTTGCTAACCGGCTAACGCGCGTGTGATGCGCCCGCTCAGCCTGTCTGCCCCTCCTCGCGACTCTCAGCGATCCGGTGCGGGATCCGCAACAGGCGGATGCCAGTCACGAGCACGAGCCCACCCACCAGGTTGCCGAAGGCGGACCAACCGAGGGCACCCAGCCAGTCGAGGTAGCCGTAGTCGGCCTTGCCGGTCAAGAGCCCGGCGAACATCAGGATCGAGTCCAGCACCGAGTGGAAGAGCTGGGCGCCGACGAGCACGAACGACATCAACACGGCAGGCACCAGGCGGACCCCGAGGCTCTCGGTCGCGTGCTGCATCCGGGTCAACAGCGTGATCACCGCGCCGGCGAGCACCGCGAGGAAGAACGAGCGCCACGAGACACCGAGGTGGGCGTAGTGGGAACCCGCCTTCACCGCCACCTCGTGCACGTCCGGGAGCGCCACCACGATCATCCCGGCCATGGCAAAGCCCGCGACCAGGTTGGCCGCCAGCGTGACGACCCACAGTCTGATCAGCTGCGCGAGGGTCCCCACCTTGGCGACCACGGAGATCACCGGCACCAGGAAGTTCTCGGTGAACAGCTCACTGTTGGCCAGCAGCAGAGCCACGAAGCCGATGGTGAATGCCATCGACGCGAGCAAGGAGTTGTCGGTCTTCGCCTCCACCACCAGATAGATCAGCACCCCCACTCCGACGTCGACGCCGCCCAGGAGACCAGTCGACAACAGCGGAAGCAGGGGGCGGTCCAGTCGCTCATGCCCCTCGGAGACCAGGCGTTCGTAGGTCTCCTCCAGCTCGGGCTCATCCCGAGAACCCTTCGGAGCAGAGACCCTGTCTGAACCGCCGGACGGCTGACTCACGGGCGGGGCCCGGACCGGCGAAGAAGTTGTTTCATGGCGGCACGCTATCCCGGGGAGGCGCTTCCGGACGCTGGGGCGCTCTCGATCCTCGACCCCGGTGGGACGGACCGATCAAGGAGCCAGCATCGCGGAGCGCCCGAGCGATGCCGCGCCCACGACGCCGGCGTCGTCACCCAGCTCGG
>JBKJON010000539.1:0-3953 GCA_046595715.1 Marmoricola sp. | reverse complement strand
GCCGCTGCGTTCTCGAACCCGCCCGCATGGCCGACACGGCATTCCTGCGCTCCGACGAGCTGCCCGCCCGAGCTGCCCGCGGTTACCTGGTACGCGAGGGAATGCGGAGCAACGTGCTGCACCTCCCGGTGGTCGGCGTGGGCGACGGCGGCGCCTACTCGACCGGAGCCGACTTCCACCGGTTATGGCAGGCCCTGCAGTCCGGACGGATCGTCTCCCCAGACACCTTCGCCCAGATGACGACGCCGCTCAGCGACTGGCCCGAGGAATCTCGACGCTACGGGTTGGGATTCCACCTGCAGGCGACGGGCGACGCCGCCTGGCTCGAGGGGTACGACGCAGGGGTGTCGTTCACCAGCCTGCACGACCCCTGCCAGCAGCTCACCTACACCGTGATCTCCAACTGGACTGACGGCGCCTGGCCGCTCGTCGCTCTGCTGAACGACCACTTCGGCCTCTGACTGAAGGTGTCCCATTGAGTCCGAAGCGCACTCATGTGCCCGCAGACAGTCATTGCGCCGGGAACCGGCAATCGGCAGTTGCGACACCACCGCGTGTCAGGTCTACAGAGTGTCTCCGCTGCCGCGGCGGTAGGCGCACACGCGTCCTCCTACCCAGGACGACGCGGCGGAAATGAGACTGAAAACCGGGTGCAGACCCAGGGAGTTTCGATGGGGTCAGAGGCAGTACGCGTGCGTGAAGCGCTCAGCGCCTCCGATGGGCGGTGTCAGCCCACACACACTTCGTCGCACGGTGGGCACCTTGGTCGCTCACACCGAGGGTCTGGACGCCGTCCGCGACGCCTTGGGGCACCGCGACCCTTCGGTCACCGCACGCCACTACGTCGCTGACACCAGCCGCGTGATCGACGTCGTCACACGCTGGACCCGATCTTCGTCTGACTCCTCGCTCGGCCCGGCCGTTGTCAGTCGACGCAGTCTTGCCGTGGATCCGAACGCGCCCACGAGGGGCCGGTGAGTCAACTGACTGGCAGCGACGCTCTCCCAGACAGGGCGCACGTCCATGCGCTGCAACCCAGAAAGGGCTACGCCCGACTGACTCCAGCGGAGACTGAGCGCGTCTACTCAGCCGCAGGCGCGGCCTGAGAACAACTCAGCCCTGTGTCTCAGCCAAACCCCGGGAGCCCGGAGCTGTGGAGCTCGGAGACGACGTGGATCACGAATCACGACCGGTGGTCCTCGGGCAGCCGATCAGCCACCAAAGGTGGCATCAGCGGCAATTGCTCCCGGTCGACCGCCTCGATAGCCGCAGCTCCGCCCACACGATCGCTCGCCGGCGTAGGCCAGCGCCGCAGGTCTTCGGTGCGGGCAAGGGTCCGTTGGATGACGTGGGCAATGACCGCGGCCGGCGTCGTTTTGACCGTGTGACCGCCACGCAACATCTTCATACGTTGTGGCATCCTGCCGGGCTCGGTGCGGTCGGTGGCGGCCGGATCGGTCGCACCCGATGGAAGCTCTACCCCAGCTCCCTTTTCGCAGATACTCCTGCGTCGGCTGGATGTCCGATTTAGGATGAATGGACACCCAGCGAGCACAGTGTCACCGACCGGCTCGCTCACAGCCCCTCTGACTCGGAGCCCCCGTTGAGTGCAGTCCTTGCGCCCGCCCGCACCAAACACACCCTCGCGGCAGGAGACCACGAGCCCGAACCCCCTCGGGTCCGTTCGCGCCATCACCTCGGCCCCTACCTCGGCTATGTCGGGTACTTCGTCGGCGCCGGCCTTATCAGCGGGGGCATCGTCCACTACCCGCTGGACCCGTCCCGGTACACCCAGGTCGCCCTCGCCGGGATCGTGCTCTTCGTCGCCGCGACCCTGCTCAACGAAGTCGTCCTCCCGGGCGCTCGCCCCTCACTGGGGGCGGTGGCACACCTCGTCGGGGCCGCGCTGCTGCTCTCCCTCGGCATCGGCATGCTTTCGGGTGGAATCCAGCACTTCATGGACTTCCCGGCACGCGCCGCTCTCTTGATCCCCCTCGGTCTCGTGGCCTCCTTCGTCGCCTACGTCATCAAGCACGCGACCCACCGACGGGTGGTCCTCGCGCGCCTCGGCCTCGCCGTGCTCGCAACGGCACTGGCACTCGCGTGGGGACTGAGCCACGTCGCGACCAGTGTCGCCGCGACTGGTGAGCACGGCCACGCGCCTGCGGTCGTCGAGCCCTCCGGCGCGGATGCGGAGAACAGGCACATCGAGCCGCCCGCCCTTGAGGTCATTGACCCCATCGACACGGGCACGACATCTCCCGAGGGCACGACGGCGCCGAACTCGCACTCGGACGAGCAGGCGGCCCACCACGACGCGCACCAGGACACCGGGCACTGAGCTCACCGGGTGATCGGGGTCGCCTTGAGGAACCGATGGCCAGCGCGTCGGCGTGGTGAAGCATGACCACGTCGACGGCCCGCTCCTCGACCTGGACTGCGATGAAGACGTCGTTCGCGGGGCCGGCGTCCTGCCAGAGCCTGGACAGGAACATCGAATCGGACGGTCCTTCTTGCGGGCTTGAGGATGAAGGCGATGGCGCCCACCCAGGGCAGCGCCATCACGGAAAGCAGAACCGGGTGATGCCGGCGACCACCTTCCGCAGCCGGCGGATGCTGCCGACGTCAGTGCCGGCCAACTCGGAGACGCCACCCTTCATCCGCCTCGGCACCTCGGCACCTCGGCGCCGAACTCGACGTTTCAGGCGGCCGCCCACGAACTCCCCAAGCGCCATACGCGACGAACCAGCCCCTGCCGGTCGGCAGATCCAGTCTTCGACCCGAACGACTTCGGCCCGGTCGTGTTGTGGAGTGCTGCATCTCGCAGAGCCTCCGCCGTCGCGACCCCCACTTTTCGCTCCTCACCCGGGTGATCGCCTGACCGTGCCCGACGAAGACGCCGAGACCCCGCCGCCAGCCGACCATCCGAATCTCAGGGCTGAAAACGGCTGCAGGAGGAGTCGCGAGATTCACTGACTTGTGGCCATGATCGAGGCATGAGATCGGCATGGGCAGTTCGCCTGGACCCGGTGAGGCATGGGAACCGTCGTGGTCCTAACGCTGGTCGACGTGGCCGGGGAGCTCCTAATCGGAGGGATTGGCGTTCCGGTCGTTCGGCAATCAAGCGGCGACCACACCAATGCACCGGTCTGCTACAACACCCCGGGCGGTGTCGTGACCTGCTCACTGACACCGCCCAGTCCTCATGCTCCCCACCCTCGCCATCGCACTGCTGGGGCTCATCGCGTGGCAGACATCCCGCAGGATGTCGATGACGGTTCAAAACTGAGCAGATGTGACGCTCGAAAAGTGAGCACCTACCCACGATGGGAAAAGTGATCACTTTGGAAGACTGGGCATTGATCCGCAGGCTGCATCTGAGCGAGGGCGTCTCGAAGGCGCAGATCGCCAGGGACCTCAAGATCTCGAGGAACACCGTGGCCAAGGCGGTGGTCTCGGTGGATCCGCCGCGGTATTCACGAGCGCCGGTGTCGAGGAGTTTCGAGCCGTTCGAGGCCCAGGTGCGGCAGCTGCTGGACGACACGGCTTCTATGCCGGCGACGGTGCTGGCCGAGCGGGTCGGCTGGACTGGGTCAGCGACGTGGTTTCGTCAGAACGTCGCGGCGATCCGGCCGGACTACGCACCGACTGATCCGGCTGATCGGATCGGCTATCACCCGGGCGATCAGGTGCAGTGCGACCTGTGGTTCCCCGAGCCCAGGATCCCGGTCGCCGACGGAACCCGGCCCTACCCAACCCGCACTACCCATGCTTGATTCCGAAGAGCCGGCATCGGACGCTGTAACAGCGGCGCCCTACTCCCCGTCTCCCAGTTCGTAACCGCCGAGAGTCTGCCGCAGGTGAGGGCGTTGGCCATGACGGGAATGGCCATGCCGCGATCCTGCTAGCGGGTCAGCCCGTCGACTCCGCCTCGGAGGGGTCGACGCCGCAGG
>JBKJON010000512.1:0-3112 GCA_046595715.1 Marmoricola sp. | reverse complement strand
GGTGCCGACGAACTCCTGCCAGCGGGCCAGGACCTCGCCCCGGAGCAGGGTCCCGTCGGCCGAGCCCTTGTCGATGTCGAGGATCGCCTGGTCGTACGACGCGTCGACGTCCCGTTTCAGCCGTCCCCGCATCTCGGCCTGGGCCACGCAGGCGTCGGCCAGGTCGTAGGTCCGTCGGGCGATCGACCGCACGGCGCCGTCGAGGGTCTGGCGAACCACCCCGTTGCGGGCCTCGACGTCGGCCCCGAGGTCGCTGAGCCACCCCCGGATGTCGCTCACGGAGCCGGCGGGCAGCAGGCCCGTCTCGTCCAGCGGCGCCTCGGCCACGGTGAACAGGGGCGAGTCCTTGAGACCGCGTTCGACCAGCATCCGGGCGAGGTGGCTGCTGACCTCGGGGATCGCGGGCGCCGCGGTTCGGTCGAGCACGATCGCCACGGCGGCGCTGCGTTCGGCGGCCTGCTTGAGGAAGCCCCAGGGCACCTGGTCGGCGTAGCGCGCGGCCGAGGTGACGAAGAGCCAGAGGTCGGCCGCGGCCAGCAGCTGGGCGGCAAGGCTGCGGTTGCGCTCCTCGACCGAGTCGATGTCGGGCGCGTCGAGCAGGGCCAGCCCCTGCGGGATCGCGGTCGAGGCGACGAGCTGGAGCGCCCCGGGGTCGGTGGTGGCCCGGGTGGTGCGCTCGAGCTCGGGAAGGATCCGCTGCTGCTCGAACCAGCTCGCGTCGTCGGGGTGGTGGACGAGAACAGGAGACCGCGTCGTCGGCCGGAGTACGCCGGGCTCGCTGACCCGCTCCCCGACCAGGGAGTTGACCAAGGTCGACTTGCCGGCACCGGTGGAACCGCCCACGACGGCGAGCAGCGGGGCGTCGATCTGCACCAGTCGGGGAAGCACGTAGTCCTCGAGCTGATCGATGATCTCGGCGCGTGTGGCACGGCTCTCCCCGACGCCCGGGAGCTCGAGCGGGAGCTGCGCATGCTTCAGCGCCTCACGCAAGCCCGTCAGCGTCGTGAGCATTCGCGCAGAGGCCTCGGACCCAGCTCCTCCCGCGGGGGTTCCGGACGACTCCCCCGATGGGTGCCCGGCGCGGGTCACCGCGACGCTCCGGACCCTGTCCCGTGGCCGCCGGGGACCGTGGGCATCTGGACGGGTCGCCGGTCGCCGGTCGGTTGGGGCCACAGCAGTCCCGGGCGCAGGGCACGCATCCGCTCGACGTGCGCCTGGCCCATCACAGCGAAGTCGGTCGGTGCCACCCCACGCAGGTAGCGACTGTGCAGGAAGCCGAGCTCCACCGCCTCGTTCTGGTAGGCGACCATCACCCGCCGGGCCTGTTTGCCACCAGCATTCTCGGCGTACCTCCGGGCGAAACGCCGCGCTGGGATCCGGGAGAGCCACGGGATCTCGGCAGGGTCGAGGAAGCCGCGCTGGGCGCAGTCGGTGAGCGCAGCCGTCAGCACCCGACCCTCACGGCGCCGCGACCAGACCGCGACGCCGATCAGGAGCAGGAAGGCCGGGACCATCAAGAAGACGTAGGTGGCGATGGCGTTGCGGCCGTCGTCGAGGCTCAGCGAGCCGTTCCACGCCGCGTGCGCAGCGACGGCCACGAGGTAGCCGAGGGCGGGCGCGATGATGCGCACGGTCTTGCTGCGCGAGGTCACGGCCAACCCGATGCCGATGCCTGTGAACGCGGTGAAGAACGGGTGGGCGAAGGGGCTGAAGACGCAGCGCACGATGAACAGGCCCACCGCACCACCGATGCCGCCGGCCTGGCCCCCATCGCCCATGTAGGCCGACATCAGGTAGAGGATGTTCTCGGTGAAGGCGAAGCCGATGCCCACCATCCCGGCGTAGACGATGCCGTCGAGGATCCCGTCCAGCTCGTGTCGCCGGTAGAACAGCAGCAGCAGGATGAACAGGCCCTTGGCCGCCTCCTCGGTGATCGGTGCGACCACCGTGGCGGTGAAGGTGTCCGTGGGCTCGAAGATCAGGGCATCGAAGGTCTGCAGCACCAGCGCCCCGGAGGTCGCCACGAAGGCACCCCACCCGAGGCCCAGGAGGAGCAGCGAGCGCGGCTCGGGCTCGTAGCGGTCGAGCCACATGTAGACGCTGATGAGCGGACCCAGCGGCAGCGCGGCGAGGAGCAGGCCCACCACCAGGGCGCCCGGAGCCCCCGAGAGCAGGAGCACGAGGCCGATCGCAGCAGCACCGATCAGCATCACGACCGACACGACGATCGTGAACGCTGCGGAGGTACGGCGGGTCTGCATGGCCGTAGCGTAACGATGCTCCGGCCGTAGAGTGGAACCGTGACTGACGATACGGAGACCAGCCTTCAGAACTACGCGGTGACGGACACCGAGAACCACACCGAGAGCCACGACCCCGCCGTGCCCCAAGCCTATGCGGCCTTCATGCGCACGGGTTGGGGCGAGCGCGATCTCGACGTGCCGGCTCATCCGATCACCGAGTGGGCGCGAGCCCGCAGGCAGCGACTGAGCGGGCAGTTCCCTGGCGAGCGGCTGGTGATCCCCTCGGGGGCCTTCAAGGTCCGCTCCAACGACACGGACTACCGGTTCCGTTCCGACACCGCCCACACCTACCTCTCCGGCAACCAGACGAGCGACGCCGTGCTCGTGGTCGAAGACGGCGACGAGGTCCTCTACGCCCGCCCCCGCAGCTCGCGGGAGACCGACGAGTTCTTCCGGGACCGGCAGTACGGCGAGCTCTGGGCCGGCCGGCGGCCCTCGCTCGAGGAGATCACCGCCTCGCTCGGCGTACGGACACGGCACATCGACGACCTGCCCGGCTCTCTGTCCGGCCCTCGCTCCGGATCAGCCAAGACGCGGGTCCTGCGAGGGGTCGATGCCAGGGTGGATCGACAGGTTCCGAGCGACGCCGGCCGCGACGCCGAGCTCGCCCGGGTCCTCTCCGAGCTGCGGCTGGTCAAGGACGAGTGGGAGGTCGCGGAGCTGCAGACGGCCTGCGACATCACCACGCTCGGCTTCGAGGACTCTGTGCGCGAGTGGGACCTGGTGCTCGAGCACGGCGAGCGCTGGATAGAGGGCACCTTCTTCCGGCGCGCCCGGGCGATGGGCAACGACATCGGCTACGACTCGAT
>JBKJON010000275.1:0-6873 GCA_046595715.1 Marmoricola sp. | reverse complement strand
GCCGCCGATGTCCAGGAGGACCGAACCCTGCCCGGCGAAGGGGTTCTCGGCGTGCGCCGTCGCCGCGCTCATGACGCCTTCGTCGTGCCCGGCACGGTCTGGTAGCCCCCACCGGGAAGACCGAGGTAGGGGAACGACTTCAGCAACGGGGCGTTGGTGTTCGTCGTGCCGTCGGTGATCGCGCTGGCCGCGGCATCCGGTGTGTAGTCCGGGTCCACCAGCGGGATAGTCGCTCCGGCGATGGCCCGCAGCTCGATCGTCACCACGTCGTCGGAGATCCTGCGCCCGTTGGGGAAGCCGGCCGCGTCACCGGCGACGAGACCACCGTCGTTCGGCTTCTTGGTCGGCGGTACGGCGAGGTTGAGCCGCAGCATGTCCGACTCGACCGGCCCCGTGTAGTTCTGGAAGCCGGGGACGACTCCCGCGGGGATGCCGGTCAGCAGGATCGCGTTGAGGTCCGCACGTGACTTCTTGTAAGCCGCGAGCTTCGGGAAGACCGTGGGGTACAACGCGGGCAGCAGCCCCTGCAGCTCGGGCTTGTTGACGTACTTCGCGTAGGCCCTGTCGCCGGCCGGCTGCTCGTGGTTCCACTTGTCCTTCTCGGCCATCGGCACGATCACCTCGTTGAACAACGGGTTGCCGAGCCGGGAGACCTGTTGCCACGGGCCGTGACAGGCGTAGCGGCCCCTCTTCTTGTCGTAGAGCCTCGACTGCTGGCGGCTCGCGCTCGCCCAGACACCGATGACGGCACTGGCCTTGCTCGCGTCCTTGGGGATGTCACCCTTCAGGCTGAGGTCCGAGATCGGTACCTGGAGGGCGATGGTGTGCACGTTGTAGGACTGCACCGAGTTGACGCCGTTCATCTCCGGCAGCTTGATGAGGTGCGCCTGGTTGAACGGACGCAGCGCCCCGAGGTCGAAGATGCTGCCGAGGTCGACGTGGAACGCATCGGCGCGCTGACCGGCGAACACGCTCCGGTTGCCCATCGAGTGCACCGCCTGAGCGGCGAGCTTGGCGTAGTTCGGGGTGCTCCGCTTGCCGACGTTCACCGGCGGACAGGCCAGCCCGCGGGCCATCTGCTTGGTGCGTCCGGCCTCCAGGCGAGAGACCGAGTAGTACTGCGGCCGGTTCCACGTCTTGTCGGAGATGTCGTTGATCGGCCCTGTGTTGTAGAGGAACGTCTTCGCGTTGCGGATCTTGGTCGTGAACCGGAAGCGGTAGACGATGTCGGCCTTGCCCTTGCCGCCGTTGGAGATGTTGATGTCGTAGGCGACATCGTCACCGAACTCATAGAAGTTGGGACCGCCATCGGGCTGCTGCAACGGGATGAAGTTGGCGATCAGCGTCACGGTGTCAGGCTTGTCGGGGCTCCTGAAGGCGTAGACGTCGGTGTTGTCGGCCACGGGGTCCTTGGAGATCTCCGGAGCTTCGCGGTGTGAGGACATGTCACTCACCCCCTGCTGCGTTGAGGATGGCGTTGACCAGGTTGCGGTCGTCGACCACGACCTCACGGTCCCCGATGAGCAGAGTCACCACGCTGCCGTGGTGGTCCTCGACGTAGGCGACGACGGTCTCCTTCGCCGCGAGCTTGCTCCGCTCGGTCCCTGCGAACGCCGGGCCGGCACTGATGCCGACCACCCCGGCGGCGGCGCCGGCTCCGGCGACGGCCAGGAACTTCCTTCTGTTGGTCTCACTCATGTGTTGCCTCCAGTGGGATGACCACTCCTCGGTGTGAGGTGGGTCATACGGGTTTCGAGGCTGGTCTCCGAATTGGATTGGTGGAGGATCCGCGTTTCGAGACGCTCGGCGAGTCGCCTCGGCGAGTCGTGGAGAACCACCCCGTTTGCCCGCAAACGAGCGTCCGGATGTCGGACGTGCCGCGTGCCCTCCGGCTCCCGGTCCGTCGCGAGCGACCCCCTGCCCAAGGGCGCCCACGGGTGACGATCAGCACATGAGAAGGAGCGAGGCGACACGCGACTCAGACCGCGCCGCGCGCTCCGGAACCGCAGGAGGCCCGCGATGACGGACTGGTGCGGCAACGGGCGCGGTGCGGGTGCGGGCCACTGGTCAGGTGGTGACCTTGCCCAGGCTGAGCCAGGTGTCGACGACCGTGTCGGGGTTCAGCGACATCGACTCGATGCCCTGCTTGAGGAGCCACTCGGCCAGGTCGGGGTAGTCGCTGGGCCCCTGGCCGCAGATCCCGACGTACTTCCCGGCCTCGCGGCAGGCCGTGATGGCGCGCTCGAGCATGAAGAGCACTGCGGGGTCGCGCTCGTCGAACGAACCGGCGACCAGGGACGAGTCGCGGTCCAGACCCAGGGTCAGCTGGGTCATGTCGTTGGACCCGATCGAGAACCCGTCGAAGTGCTCGAGGAACTCCTTGGCCAGGATCGCGTTGGAGGGGACCTCGCACATCATGATCACCTGCAGGTCGTTCTCACCGCGCACGAGTCCGTGCTCGGCCAGCAGGTCGATGACGCCCTTGGCCTCCTTGGTGGTCCGCACGAACGGGATCATGATCTTGACGTTGGTCAGCCCCATCTCGTCTCGGACGTACTTCAGCGCCTCGGCCTCCATCGCGAAGCAGTCGACGAAGTCGGGGGAGAGGTACCGCGACGCGCCGCGGTAGCCGATCATCGGGTTCTCCTCGTCGGGCTCGTAGAGCTCACCGCCGACCAGGTTGGCGTACTCGTTGGACTTGAAGTCGCTCATCCGCACGATCACCGGGTGCGGTGCGAAGGCGGCCGCGATCATCGAGACCCCCTCGGCGACACGTTGCACGAAGAACTCGCGCGGGCCGGCGTACGCCGCGATGGACTCCTGCACCTGTGTCTTCAGCGGCTCCTCGAGGGTGTCCAGGTCGAGCAGCGCCTTGGGATGGATGCCGATCTGCCGGTTGATGATGAACTCGAGGCGCGCCAGGCCGACGCCCTGGTTGGGGAGCTGCGCGAACGTGAACGCCTGCTCGGGCGTCCCCACGTTCATCATGATCTTGGTGCCGATCTCCGGCATCGCCGACATCTCCTGCTCCTCGACGGTGAAGTCGAGCTCCCCCTCGTAGACGAAGCCGGTGTCGCCCTCCGCGCACGACACCGTGACGGCCCGACCGTCCTCGAGCGAGGCGGTGGCGTCGCCGGTTCCGACCACAGCAGGGATGCCGAGCTCGCGGGCGATGATCGCGGCGTGGCAGGTGCGTCCACCCCGGTTGGTCACGATCGCGGAGGCCCGCTTCATGATCGGCTCCCAGTCGGGGTCGGTCATGTCGGCGATCAGCACCTCGCCCTGGTTGAACTCGTGCATCTGCTCGATGGAGGTCATCACGCGCACCTTGCCGGCGCCGATCTTCTGGCCGATCGCCCGACCCTCCACGACGACCTCGCCCCGAGCGCCCATCCGGAAGCGCTGGCGTACGCCGGCGCGCGACATCACCGTCTCCGGGCGTGCCTGCAGGACGTAGAGCTCACCGTCGAGACCGTCCTTGCCCCACTCGATGTCCATCGGGCGGCCGTAGTGCTCCTCGATGGTCAGCGCGTGCTTCGCGAGCTGCTCGACCTCGGCGTCGGTGAGGCTGAGCAGCGGGCGCTCGGCCTCGTCGGTGTCGACGAACTCGGTGGTCTTCCCGACCGTCGGGTCCTCGGTGTAGACCATCTTGATCGCCTTGGAGCCGACCCCGCGCTTGAGCACCGCCGGACGACCAGCACGCAGGGCCGGCTTGTAGACGTAGAACTCGTCAGGGTTGACCGCCCCCTGCACGACCGCCTCGCCCAACCCGTAGGAGGACGTGATGAACACCGCGTCGTCGAAGCCGGACTCGGTGTCCATGGTGAACATGACTCCGGAGGCGCCGATGTCGGAGCGGACCATCTGCTGCACCCCGGCCGAGAGGGCGACAGCGTCGTGGTCGAAGTCGTGGTGGACGCGGTAGGCGATGGCTCGGTCGTTGTAGAGCGAAGCAAAGACCTCCCGGATCGCCTGCAGCACTCCGTCGATCCCCTTGATGTTCAGAAAAGTCTCCTGCTGACCCGCGAAGGAGGCATCAGGCAGGTCCTCGGCCGTGGCGCTGGAGCGTACGGCGAAGGACACCTCGTCGCGCCCGTCGACCAGTCGCTCGTATGCCGCGCGTACGTCGCGCTCCAGGTCCTCGGGGAACGACTGGTTGGCCACCTCCTCGCGGATGCCGCGGCCGACCTGGGCCAGTCGCTGGGTGTCATCGGTGTCGAGGTCGCGTAGCTGCGCGGAGATCTTCTCGGCGAGCCCGGTGTCGCCGATGAACCTGCGGAACGCAGCGGCCGTGGTGGCGAAGCCGTCGGGGACGCGCACCCCCAGTGAGGTCAGGTTGCGCACCATCTCACCCAAGGAGGCGTTCTTGCCGCCGACCTCCTCGATGTCGGAGAGCCCGATGTCGGCGAAGTCCCGCACGTTGACTGCGTCTTTGGCTGCATCGTTGGCTGCGTCGTTCTCGCTCATGCTTGCTCCTGGATCAGGGGTCACTTCATGGTCTTGAGTCGCTGCAGGATCATCGTGCTGAGCTCCTCGACCGACTTGGTCGAGGAGTCGACCACCGGCAGGCGGTGCCTGTTGAACATCGCCTCGGTGCGCCGCAGCTCGAAGGTGCACTGCTCGAGCGAGGCGTAGCGCGAACCGGGTCGACGCTCCTGACGCACCGCCGAGAGGCGCGCGGCCGACGTGGTCAGTCCGAAGCAGCGGGCGCGAAGGTCGCGGACCGGGACCGGAAGGTCGGTGATCTCGAGGTCCTCGTCGACGATCGGGTAGTTGGCCACGAACAGGCCGTGCTGCAACGCGAGGTACATCGCGGTCGGGGTCTTCCCGCAGCGCGAGGGGGCGAGCAGGATGACGTCGGCCTTCTCGAGGCTGCGCACGCTCTGGCCGTCATCGTGCTCGATGGTGTACTCGATCGCCTGCATCCGGCTGTTGTAGCGCTTGACGTCACCGAGTCCGTGCAGCCGGGCGGCGGTCCGCTCGCCCGGAGTACCGAGGATCTCCTCGACCTGCTGCATGTGCAGGTCGAAGAAGTCGATCAGCGGGCAGCGCGTCGTACGCAGGGCGAGGCGCACCTCGTCGTTGGCCGCCGTGGTGAACACCAGCGGCGTACGCCCGCTCTCGTCCAACGCGGCGTCGAGCCGAGCCACGACTTCGAGCGCCTCCTCCGCCGAGGAGATGAACGGGATCAACGTGCGCTCGAACAACAGGCCCGGGAACTGGATCAGGAGGGCGTTGCCCATCGTCTCGGCACTGATCCCGGTGCTGTCGGAGAGGAAGTAGACCGGCACGACCTCGCCGGCATCCGTGGCACTCATGACCCTCCGGGCACGGTCAGGACAGGGTGGACCTCGCCACGTTGCAGGCGTACGCCGATCAAGCAGACCTCCTCGCTGGAAAGTGCAGGCTCACGCTACCGCGACCACAGTTCTCTCCAACCGAACGGAAATAGTGATCTTTCAGACATATCGATCACTATCGGCGAAGATGAGACGGTCCGGTGGACCGCACCGTCAAGAGGTTCGCCGTCTCTCGCACAGGAAGTGCCACTCGTGTCCCGTACTTCGATCCGACCTCACCGTAGCGTCGTAAGCGCGCTAGTCCTCGTGCTCACCGCCACCGTCTCCCTGTTGGGGGCCATCGCGGCTACAGGCTCGTCTGCCGCAGCAACCACGACCGGAACGTTGCAGGTCAACCCGGGGCGCTTCCTTCCCGGCCAAGCGGTCCGTCTCAGCGGAAAGCTCGGCGGCACGGCGCGCCTGGTGCACCTGCAGGGGCATATGAACCGTCCTGGGGACACCTGGGTCGACAAGCCGAACACGGAGTTCCGCACCGACACGGACGGGACTTTCGACTTCGTGACACAGGCACCGGCGATGGTCAACCTGAGCTATCGGGTCACCGGCGGCGGTCTGGCAACCCCCGGGTACGTGTTCAACGCCAGCCCGCAAGAACTCACCGTCACCCCTCCTGGGCAGAGTGCCAACTACCCGTTCTACCGGGTGCGGGCCCGAGCCCAGTACACCGTCGATGTCGACACCACCCCTCCGGTCACCGGGAGCTGGCGCGTCGCGCCGCCGATCCCGGGCCGCACCGTGCTGCTCCAGCAGCGCGGCGAGGGAGGACAGTGGCAGAACCTCGACACCGCGCCCACCGACGCCAGCGGCAACGTGAGGTTCACGGTGACCGCGCCTGCCTCGGGCACACAGGTACTGCGTGCTCGCCAGGAGCGCTGGACCGCCGGCGCGAACCGGATCGGCTGGTTCGCCTCGTTCCCGGCCACGTTCGTGGTGTCCGGCGGCCCGGGAGGCACCCCCCCACCCAGCCTACGAGTCAACGAAGGGGCTTGGTCCACGTCTCCGCTGCGTCCCACCGCCGGTGGGCGGTTCCACTGGGGAGCGATGCGCTCGGACTTCGGCTGGGAGGGTGGCAACGACCTCGACTCACCCCCCTCGAAGGGTGCAGTTAGCACCGGCCGGTGGACCTCTGCCTCCGACGGCACCGGACGCGTCATCGCGTTCAACGGGGGTTTGGTGCTGCAGACCAAGTTCAAGCGCAGGGGGCCCGGCGACCGGGGCAGCGTCGCGTCACTCCTGACCAGTGACTCCCAGGCGCAGGGCCGTTGGGAGATGCGCTTGCAGGGTCGCCGGTGGGAGGCCGGTGCGCGCAAGTACCGGTTCGCCCTCGAGCTCGTCCCAGAGGGGTCGCCTGCGCTGGGGTGCGTGCCGGACAGCATCACCGTGGCGGAGTTCACGATGAACTCGCTCGGGATGCGCTACGGAGTCCGCAAGCACGCCAGCGGCACCGCCTGGCAGAGGACCTTGCCGTCGGCGATCCTCGGACGCAAGCCGTTCAACGTGGCCGTCGAGGTCG
>JBKJON010000221.1:0-3066 GCA_046595715.1 Marmoricola sp. | reverse complement strand
CAGACATCGTCGTTCGCCAGACGCGTCAGCCCGTAGCCGAAGCCGGCGAAGAGGAGCATCCAGCCGCCAATGCCGAGACGGCCGGCGACGAAGGACCCCATGATGGCGGGCGTGAGCGGCACGAAGACATAGACACCGAGGAGCAGCACGAGGACGGGCAGCCACCGCGCGCCAGTCCACTCTGCGGTGCCGCGGCGGAGCAACGCGACTCCGGCCACGACCAGGCCGGTGCCAATGAGGATCACCGGCGGACCGTAGAGGAGGGGACGCGCAAGCGCGGGCAGCATGCCGTTGATGATCGCACCGCACGGCCGGCGGCGAGTACGGGAACCGCACGTGACCCGACTACGTGCCAGCACCTATCCCGGTCGGGGGTGCGGCCCGATGTGGCGGCGGCGGTTGATCGTTGAGCAGATGGGACGACAGCAGCACGGTCCCGCCATGATCTTTACCACGTCGAGGGCTGGCCCGGAGCGACGTACGGCGAGGTCCTGAGCCTGACCTCCTGGGTCGTCACCTGCGCTCCCTTCGGTGAGCTGGTCCCTCCACGACTCCGAACCGCCGCTGGTGCTGATCTTCGCCGGTATCGGCATCACCCCCCGTCGGGACCCTCCACTACCTGGCCGGGACCGGCTCGACGCGCGAGCCACGGTGCTGCACGCCGCCCGTTCGCCGGCCGGCACGCCCACCGCCGGGAACTGAAGGAGCTCGTGGGCGTTGCCCGCTGCGACACTCCACCGGTGGCTGGCCTCGGCCTGAGCAAGGACGCCGAACTTCGGCACCGCGATGGTTCAGCGCGGCCGGAGCAGTTGGCCGACCAAGCTTCGGTGCTGCGACGGTCCGGCTCCTCCACCGTGGCCCCGCGCTGCCCGGGCCACGGTGGGACGGATCAGCGAAGGTCGAAGACGATGCGGGCCCTGACGTTGCCTTTCTCAACCTCTTCGAAGCACTCGTTGACGTCGTCGAGCTTGCGCGTCTCGTGGATCACGCGGGTGCGGCCCTGCGCGTGGATCGCGTATACCTCGGCGAGGTCCTTGCGCGTCCCCACGATGGAACCGCGGATCGTGATGCCCTTCAGGACCGTCTCGAAGATCGGCAGGCTCACCTGGTTGTCGGCCGGCAGCGCGACGAAGACCAGGGTGCCACCGCGTCGCAGCGACTCAAAGGCCTGTTCGAACGCCTTGGGCGCGACGGCGACGGAGATCGAGGCGTGCGCTCCGCCCAGGGCCTGGATGGCCGCGACGGGGTCCTCGGTCAGGGCGTTGACCACGTGGTCGGCGCCGAGCTCCTTGGCGAGCTCAAGCTTCTCGTCGTTGATGTCGACGGCGACCACGGTGGCGCCGCTGATCTTTGCGTACTGCAGCGCGAGGTGGCCGAGCCCGCCGATGCCGAACACCGCCACGAGCGTGCCGGGCCGCGCGCCGGAGAGCTGGACCGCCTTGTACGTCGTTACTCCGGCGCAGGTGAGCACGGACGCGTCGAGCGGGTCCACCTCGTCCGGGACCTGGGCGACGTACGCCGCGTTCGCCTTCGCGTACTCGGCGTAGGAACCGTCGACGCCATAGCCGGTGTTGACCTGCAGCTCACACAGGGTCTCCCACCCGTCGACACAGAACTCGCAGATGCCGCATGCCTCACCGAGCCAGGGCATGGCGACCCGGTCCCCCACCTTCGGGGTGGTGACGCCGTCGCCCACCTTCTCGACGATCCCCACACCCTCGTGACCCGGGATGAACGGAGGGGTCGGCTTGACCGGCCAGTCGCCGTGGGCGGCGTGGATGTCGGTGTGGCACAGGCCGGCGGTCTCGACCTTGACGAGTACCTCGCCCGGGCCGATCTCCGGCTTCGGGACGTCTTCGACGAAGAGCGACTTGGTGAAATCATGGACGACTGCTGCCTTCATGGAAATCTCCTTGCATAGAGGTGCCGGCCAGGGACGCGTCGGTTACGCGTGGATGGTCCTGTGCACCGAATCGGTGAAACTCTGGGAAAAGAAGTGCGCGTCGAGGTCGTGCGGTCGGTTCACTCCTCGCTCAATAGGCGCGACCAGATCAGAAATCGAACTCCCTCAGGCGCCTCGAGGGAGAACCCCGCTCCGCGACCGGGAACGACGTCGATCGTGATGTGGGTGTGCTTCCAGTACTCATACTGCGCCTTCGAGATCCACACCTTGACCGGCTCGTCGAGGCCTTCGATCTCGAGGTCACCCAGGTGCACGTCGGCGTCTCCTGTGATGAACCCCCCCACCGGGTAGCACATCGGAGCGCTGCCGTCGCAACAGCCTCCGGACTGATGGAACATCAGTGCGCCGTTCACCGAGGTGAGCCGACGGACCAGATCCGCCGCCTCCTCGGTGACGTCCACGCGCGACACGGTGGGCACATGCATCAGAAGAAGCCGAGCGCGTCGGGTGAGTAGGAGACCAGCAGGTTCTTGGTCTGCTGGTAGTGGTCGAGCATCATCTTGTGGTTCTCGCGCCCGATGCCGGACTGCTTGTAGCCGCCGAACGCCGCGTGCGCGGGGTACTGGTGGTAGCAGTTCGTCCAGACCCGGCCGGCCTTGATCCCACGGCCCATCCGGTACGTCGTGGCTCCATCGCGACTCCACACCCCGGCGCCGAGACCGTAGAGCGTGTCGTTCGCCGTCTTGAGCGCATCGGCCTCGTCGTCGAAGCTGGTCAACGAGACCACCGGCCCGAAGATCTCCTCCTGGAAGATCCGCATCGAGTTGTGACCCTCGAAGACGGTCGGCTGGACGTAGTAACCCTCCGCCAGGTCACCGTCGAGGATCACCCGCTCACCACCGGTGAGGACCTTGGCGCCCTCCTGCTTGCCGATGTCGATGTAGGACAGCACCTTCTCCAGCTGGTCGTTCGAGGACAGGGCGCCCATCATGGTCTCGGTGTCGAGCGGGTTCCCCATCACGATCTTCTCCACCCGGGCGATCGCGTCGCCGACGAAGTCGCTGTAGATCGACGACTGCACGAGGGCTCGTGACGGGGAGGTGCAGACCTCGCCCTGGTTGAGGGCGAACATTGTGAACCCCTCAAGCGCCTTGTTGTAGAAG
>JBKJON010000173.1:0-19879 GCA_046595715.1 Marmoricola sp. | reverse complement strand
ATCAGGGCCGGGGCGGTCGGCAGGTTGCCGGCGATCGCGGTGAAGTTGAAGGGGGTGATGGCGTAGACGAAGCCCTCGAGCGGGCGGTAGTCGGTGCGGTTCCAGATGCCGGGGCTGTTGGCGATCGGCTGCTCGGCCAGGATCTGTCGGGCGTAGTGGACGTTGAACCGCCAGAAGTCGATCAGCTCGCAGGCCGCGTCGATCTCGGCCTGCCACACCGTCTTGGACTGGCCGAGCATGGTCGCGGCGTTGAGACGTGCACGCCACGGACCGGCCAGCAGGTCGGCGGCCTTGAGGATGATCGCGGCGCGGTCGTCGAACGACATGGCCCGCCAGCCCGGCGCCGCGGCGTTCGCCGCCAGCACGGCCGCCTGGGCGTCACGCTTCGTGGAGTTCTTCAGCACACCGAGCACGCTCGCGTGCTCGTGTGGCTGGACCACCGTGATCTCGGCCCCGCCGCCCATCTTCTTCTTGCCGCCGATCGTTGCCGTGAAGTCGTGCTGCTGGGCCCCCAGATGGGCGAGCTCGGCCTCGATGGAGGCACGCTCAGCACTGTCCGGGGCGTAGTTCAGGGTCGGCTCGTTGACGGGAACCGGTGGTGTCGTGATCGCGTCCATGCCAGCGATGTTGCCAGACGCGGCGGGGCACGACCAATCTGAGGGGCCGAAACCTCAGGCCAGCAGGTCCGGGATCTCCTGGACGCCGAACCAGGCGAGATCCCCGAGCTCCTCCGGAGAGATGCGGTCGACGTCGGCGGTGTCGGCGTGCACGGCCTGGACGAGCCGCAGGGCGATCGCCGAGTCGACGGTGACTGCGGTGGACTCACGGTCGGCCGTGATGCGCTCGACCTCCGCGACCAGGACGACCCGCCGTGGGCGCTCCTCCTCCGTCAGACCGTTGGCCGACTGGTCGGCGGCCGCCATCAGTGCTGCGTAGGCCCATTCGTCCTCGTCACCCTCGGGCCACGACTCACGCAGCCAGTCGGTGACCGCATGACCGTGCACCGGCGAGGGACCGATGCCGCCCTCTTCGGCGTACCGCTCGAGGGCGTCCAGGCTGGCCGGCACATAGACCCGGAAGCTCACTGCGGCTTCTCGGTCCGCCTGCGGCCACGCGGAGCACGCAGCCGGGAGCCGCTGGCGCTGTCCACGAGCTCGTCCAGCGCCTCGCGCACGCACTGGCCGAGAACCTCGATGTCGGGCAGGGCGTCGCGGTCGGCACTGATGCCGTAGTAGACGGCGCCGTCGTAGGACGTGACGCCCACCGAGAGCGAGAAGCCGGGGAACAGCGGCGGGACCGGGTAGGTCTCCACCATCTCCGCGCCATCGAGGAACATCGGGAACTGCGGACCGGGCACGTTGGTGATCACCAGGTTGACGCTTCCCTTGGCCTCCTTGAAGGCCACCCGCGAACCGAGCGAGTGGAAGGTGGTGGGCGCGAAGCCCGCGACGCCCGCGATCCGGTCGGCGGCCATCGCCTTCCCGGTCTCGCTGTGCGCGCGAAGGGCGTAGGAGACCTGGTGGAGGCGTACGACGGGCGACCCCTCGCCGATCGGCAGGTCGACGAGGTGACCCACGACCTGCGAACCGAGCGAGGTCGGCTCGAGCTCCTCGTCGATCACGCTCATGGGCACCAGGGCGCGCAGGCGACGACCGGCTCCGACGGGCTCGAACCGGGTCATGAAGTAGCTGCGGACGGCACCGGACAGGGTGGCCAGGATGACGTCGTTGACGGTGCCGCCGTGCACGCGGCGGACCTTGCGGTAGTCCTTGAGCGAGGTGCGCACGCACACCAGCCGCCGCTGCGCGGACGGCTCGACGTTGAACGGCGACTCAGGTGCCGGGCGTCTCCGCGAGAGTGTCCCGGCGACCACTCCTGCCTTGCCGACGGCGCCGGAGAGCTTCCGGCCCAGGGCCTCGGCGTTGCTGCGAAGCGTGGCGATGGCGATGCGGGGGTCGCGGGCGGACTCGGCGAGGGCGCTGACCGCGAGTCTCGTGGGTGTGGGCTCGCCGGAGGGCCGCCAGCCGTCGTGGACCAGCGGTCGCGGCCCCGGGTCGACGTCGAGCAGCACCTGGCCGAGGTCCACGGTGGAGATGCCGTCGACGAGGATCTGGTGTGACTTGGAGAGCAGGGCGACCCGGCCGCCCTCGAGCCCCTCGATGAGGTACATCTCCCACAGCGGGCGGTCGAGGTCGAGCCGGCGCGACATGATGCGCGCGGTCAGCTCACGGAGCTGGTCGAGGCTCCCGGGACGCGGGAGGGCGGAGCGGCGTACGTGGTAGACGAGGTCGAACTTCTCGTCGTCCACCCACACCGGGTTGGCGAGTCGACCGGGCACCCAGCGAATGTGCTGGCGGTAGCGCGGGACGAAGGCGATCCGGTCGTCGATGTGCGCCAGGAGGGCGTCGTAGTCGAACCCGGACTCACCCGGGTCGAAGATCTCCAGCGTCGCGTTGTGCATCGGGGTGTGCGGCGTCTCGTCGGCCAGCAGGGCGAGGTCGCTGGCACGGAGTCGTTCGCTCATGTCGTGTACCCCCTCTCCGCTGAATCGTGGACCAGGTGGGATTCTGACAGAGGCCCTGTCGCGTCCCGACGCCCGTACCACCTGATGGAGGATCCCATGCTTCGCGCACCACGCCTGCGCTCCCTGGTCGTCGTGACCTTGCTCGCCCTGGTCGCCTGTGGCTCGGACGACGGCAGCAGCACCGTGACGCCGAAGAAGAGCACCAGCGGTGAGACCACCCTCGACATCACCTTCAAGGGCGACACCGTCGACCCGCAGGGGGCTTCGGTGGAGATCGAGGCCGGCAAGCCCGTCAAGCTGCACATCGTCGCCGACCAGCCGGGGGAGCTGCACATCCACAGCTCCCCCGAGCAGGAGCTCGCGTACGAGGCCGGGACCACCGACAAGACGATCACCATCGACCAGCCGGGAGTCGTGGAGGTTGAGTCGCACACCCTGGACAAGCTGGTCGCGCAGCTCGAGGTCCGCTGAGTGTCGCTCGCCATGCCACAGGCGGGGGTCGCCTCGCTGGTGCCGATGCACGGGCTGGGTGGCGCCAAGGACCTGCCGATCCCGCTCGAGCTGGCCGTGGCCGCCGCCACCGCAGCGCTGGTCGTCTCCTTCTGCGTGCTCGCGCTGGCCTGGCGCAGCCCCCGCTACCAGGACGTCGGGAGAGGCCGGCCGGTCCCGCTGCCGCTCACGAAGCTCCTGGACAGCCCGGCCTTCGAGTGGACGTTGCGCGTCCTCGGGCTGCTGTTCTTCGCCTACCTGACCTGGGCCCTGGTCTGGGGACCCGACCTGGTCACCAACCCGGCACTGGGCACCTTCTACGTGCTGATCTGGGTGGGGCTGGTGCCCGCGTCACTGTTCTTCGGGCGGGTGGTCCACGCCTTCAGCCCGGTGCGCACGCTCAACCTGCTGCTGGCCAAGTCCACCGGTGGCGACCCGGCCGTCGGCCTCAGCCCCTACCCCGCGCGCCTGGGCTACTGGCCCGCGGCCCTGGGTATCTTCGCCTTCGTCTGGCAGGAGCTGATCAACCCGCAGAGCGCCTATCTCGGGTCGGTGCGGATCTGGCTGGCGGGCTACCTCGCCGTGATGCTGATCGGTGCCGCCCTCTACGGTGACGAGTGGTTCGAGCGGGCCGATCCGTTCGAGGTCTACTCCAACCTGCTGGCCAAGCTGTCCTTGTGGGGACGCAGCGGCGACCGACTGGTGTTCCGCAGTCCCCTGGCCAACCTCGCCACCCTGACGCCTCGCGCCGGGTTGGTCGCGGTGGTGGCGGTGCTGTTCGGCTCGACCGCCTTCGACAGCTTCAAGGACACGATCGCGTGGCAGCGGTTCGTCATCGACCTGGGCCTCAGCCCCGAGTTCACCAACTCGATCGCGTTGCTGGTCTTCTGCCTGATCGTGGGAGGCACCTTCACCGCGGCCGCGATGTCGACCGGGGTCGATCGCACCGGCCCGAACGCCGTACGCCGCAGAGCGCTGCCGAGCCTGCTGGGGCACTCGGTGATCCCGATCATCGTGGGCTACATGACGGCGCACTACCTGAGCTATCTCCTCGAGCAGGGCCAGGTGACGCTGATGCAGCTGAGCGACCCGATGGCCGAGGGCAGCAACTGGCTCGGCACAGCGAACTGGTCGGTCAACTACTGGCTGTCCTTCCACCCCTCGCTGCTGGCCGTCATCAAGGTGCTGGCCGTGATCACAGGACACGTCGTCGGCGTCATCGCCGCACACGACCGGGTGATCAAGCTGGTGCCCGCCAGGCACCACGTCACCGGCCAGATCGGCATGCTGGCGGTGATGGTCAGCTACACGGTCACAGGGCTCTACCTGCTGATGGGCGGCTTCTGAGCCGGTTGCCCGGCGAAGACAGCCTGGTGCACCTCGGCGAGCGCCCGGCGCAGCGGTGAGTCACCGAGCTCGACGACGGACCTCCCGGCGACCAGGGCCTTGTCGGTGGTCGGTCGGTCCTCGGGCAGGAAGTGCACGCTCGTGGGTCGGATGTATCCCTCCACCATCCCGACGATGTCGCGCCGGCTCCAGCCCAGCGAGTCACGCATCCGGTTCACCACGACCGTCACCGGTGCGTGGGTGGTGTCTCGGAGCTCGACGAGGCTGCGCGCCAGCCGGGCCAGGCCCGTGGGCTCCGCCGAGCCCACGACCACGACCACGTCCGCCGTGGCGACGGCGTCGAGGGTGAGCTGGTTGCGGGAGATGTTCCGGCCGAGGTCGGCGTCGTCCTCCAGGCTGAACCCGGTGTCCACGACCACCTCACCGACCTCGCGCGCACGTTCGAGCACGGCGTCCAGCACCCCGGGCCTGGCCTCGACCCAGCGGTCGGGTCGCGGTAGTCCCGTCAGCACCTCGAACCCGTCGTCGACGACCCGACGACAGCGCGCGAAGGCGGCCGTGTCCAGGGAGCCGGCGTTGACGAGCCTGGCGGCGGCCAGCAGACCGGACACCTCGTCGAGCACTCCCAAGTGCTGGGCGACGGCGCCACCGTGGGGATCCGCGTCGACCAGGACGGTGGGCACGCCCCGGTGGGCGTGCTCGGCGGCGAGGCCGATCGCGAGCGTCGTACGCCCTGGTGCACCGGCCGGACCGTGCACCGCGACGACCCGGCCCATCGAACCGGTGGGCTCCAGCGAGGACTGGAGAGCAGGCTCGGGATCGACCAGCAGCTCGCGGGTGCCCGCCGACCGCACAGCCTCCGGCAGCGCCGCCAGGTCGGTCTCGACGACCACGGCCACCACTCCGACGCGGACCAGCCCCTCGTGGTCGCGGCCGACGGCGACACAGCGCACGTCCGCACGCAGCAGTTGCGCCACCGCGTCGGCGTCCAGCCCGGGCAGCTCGCCGGACACGACGGCGACGTCCACCTGTCCGGTCGCGGCACTGGCGATCAGGTCCGCAAGATCCACGCATCGCTTCAGCACCACGAGGTCGCCCCCGGCGAGAAGGCGGAGCGCCGCCGCCTCCCACGCCGCACCACCGGCGGCCAGCAGCACGGAGACCCGGTCGGCCACGCGATCAGCCCTTCCGGGCGATGACGACCCGGCCGTCCGAGATGCCGCCCAGGGCCTCACCGAGGTCGTCGGTGCGAGCGGTCGGGACGCCCACGATGACCTGGCGGGTCGACTGCGGGGCCAGTCCGTCGTGGGTGCGAGGCACTGCGACCACGACGACGTCGGTGAGCACGCGAACCGCCCTGACCCGGGCTTGGCCGACCGCCGAGACCTTCCGGGTCACCCAGACGTCGACCGTGGATCCTTGGCGAACCGTGGCGGGCAGGTCGTCGGACAGGACGCTGATCGGCAGCTCGACCAGCTCGGGACCGGTCTTTGAGGCGAAGGCCGAGCGCGGCAGCAGCTCACCTCCCGAGACAGGGCGGTTGAGTGTCGCTCCTTCGGGCAGGTCGTCGCGGGCGGCGAGGTATCCGTCCGCGGTCTCCTCGTCCGGGAAGCGGACGTTTCGCCGTTCGAGGTCCCCCCTGTCGATCGCCGCACCTGCTGGCAGGTCCCGGGCGACGGCCCAGACACCCACGCTGTCGTCGGCGGCAGCGAGGAGCCGGGCGCCGAGGACGACCGAGCCGGCCACCAGGAGCAGACCGAGCAGGAGACGGGGATTGCGCCATCCCGGTCGCCGACTCCGGGTCGCCGGCGGAACAGCCGTGTCGGGCCGGGAGGGAGCGGAGGTGGTCATGGCCGAGGACTTCCTTCCCGAGGGTCTTTCCACAGGCAAGCCGTGTCAAACGTTCGCCACCGGACACCACCGGTGGCACAGTGATCTCCATGACCGCGACGCCGAGGTTCCTGCAGCTGGCCGACGTGGCGGAGGTGCTGAACATCTCCGGCGCGCAGGTCTACGCACTCGTGCGGCGCGGCGAGCTCAAGGCCATCAAGATCGGCGGCCGGGGCCAGTGGCGGGTGGAGGCGTCCCAGCTCGAGGCCTACATCGAGAGGGCGTACGCCGACGCCGACCGCTTCGTCGGCGACCACCCCTTCGTCGAGGGCACCCCCGCGAAGGAGTGACCCGCAGCGCGCGGTCATGCCGTGCGCCCCTGGAGACCTGAGACCGAGGCCACCGGGACGACCTGCTCGGTGTGGTCCGGCCCTACGCCCACGCGGAGCTCGAAGAAGTCCAGGCCGACGCGCCCGACCCGTCCCTCCACCCGCTGGTCGTCCACGAAGTGCACCAGGCAGGGCTCGCTGGAGCTCGAGAGCCGCCTCAGGACTGCGCGGAGAGGCAGTCGGTCCATCACTGACCAGGTCTCCTCGCTGTGTGCCCGCGTGGAGAGTCCGGCCAGGGTGAGGATGCCGTCGTGGCGGACGATCCACTCCGAGGAATGATCCACCAGCAGCAGCCAGTCCTCCCCCACGCGGGCCAGCCGGCCCGACACGACGTGGCCGCCGACCAGTCGTAGGCGCAGTTCGTCACCCAGTGAGGCGTGCAGCCGTGCCCCCAGGCTGACCCGGGAGTACTCCGCCACCGTCAGGTCGGCGACCTCAGCGTCGCGCTCGACCAGGTGCAGGCCCGCGGCCTGCTGCTCCAGGTCGTCGAAGACAGCGAACATCGACTCTTCCCACCTCATGTGTGTGCTGATGCCCGGACGAGATGTCGCGCAAACAGCCTGTGGACCAACGTTTGACACTCGATGATTCTGGGCGTTGTCTGATGCAAACGCAAGCAAACGAAAGCATCGAGCCATGAACGAACATCTCAGGATCGCCGCATTCGACGACCTGCTCGTCACCGCGGCCACCTGGCTGATCGGGGGGTGCCTCGGCTGGGCGGCGCTGATCTGTGCCGCTTCGGTTCTCGAAGCCCTGACTGCAGGGCGCCTTCGCGCCACCACCTGGGTGGGCTGCCCCCCGTCGCTACGACGGGTGCTGCTCGCCGGGCTGGGCGTGGCGCTCGCCTCAGCGCCCACCTCCACCTTCGCTACGACGCCGGCCGCCGTCCGCTCGGAGCGGTCCCTCCCGGTGCCTGCGCGCACGAGCGGGGCCTCCGGTCCGGCATCGACCGGCGAGGTCGTCGTACGCCCCGGGGACTCGCTGTGGCGCCTGGCGGACGCCCGTCTGGCCACCACCGCTCCGGAGGGTGAGGTCGCCGAGCTCGTCGACCACCTCCACCGCCGCAACCGCGAGGTGATCGGACCCGACCCTGACCTGATCCGACCCGGGCAGCGCCTGGTCATCCCATCTGTCCGCCACGAGCAGCACCACCGTCACCGCGAGGAGAGCCCATGACCGCCCAGATGCACCACCCCTTGCCCGAGCCGGTTCCCATGGCCAGCGTCCAGGGGACGCTCGCCCTCGACTACGGCAGCCTGGTCACGTTTGCGCGGACCCCCGATCTTCGGGTGCTCCGTGGCGACCGGGCCGAGCTGGACGCCTTCGCCCACCGGTTCGCCAACGCGGTGGTCGAGGTCATCGGCGGAGACCGCGGACCCAGTCAGCTGCTCCGCTGGACGACGGACAGCGTCTACGCCGACCTGCAACGACGCTGCGCCCTGCTGGCGCGCACGACACCGGGCGACCGTCGCGTCCGACGGTTGCGCAGCCAGGTGCGCAGCGTGCACGTGTTCTGCCCCTCGGCCGAGGCCGCCGAGATCAGCGTGCACGTCCGCCATGGTGAACGCTCGCGTGCGATCGCCGCGCGCATCGAGCTCGTGGAGGCACGCTGGCGCTGCACCGCCCTGCAGTTCGGCTGATCACTGCGGAGGTTCCCGATCTGCACGCCCCGCAGCCCTCCTTCCTCGGGTAGTCGCAGTCCTCAGCGCTCGATCACCGCTGCGGGCAACCAGCGCTCCACGGTGGCCCACCCCACCGCATCGAGCCAGGTCACGCTGAGCACCCGCCCCTCCCAGCCCGCGCCTTGGCGGCGCCACTCCACGAGCAGGCTGGGCTGGCCGGCCACCTGACAGTGCCGTGCAGGTGACGCCGGCTCGGCCCCGACTGCCTTCCCCGCGGGGCCGCGGTCGGCCAGCGTTCCATGGTCACTGGACCCGTAGCCTCCGCGCATGGACCGATGGTGTCGGCCTCTACCGACAGTGCCCCGACGCTCCGTCCGCATCGAGGATGCTGCAGCCCCGAGCTCCCCGCGACGAAGCCGGTGGTTGAGGAGCGAGCGCAGCGAGCATCTCGCAACCACCGACGCCGGGCCACCGACCCGACCACCACCACCCCGATGAGTCGACCAGTGCGCCCGCTGAAACGCAGTTCGGGAAAGTTTCGGATCCCCTGCCACACCGGGGAATCTCGGGTCTGGTTGTCAGTGCCCGGTGCTTGAACTGGTTCCATGACAATCACGACAGCAGAAGGCTCTCGAGGAGCTCGACATCTCCTTCGACGAGCTGGGTTTCGCCCGTTCGTCTCGTCGCGAGGCCGACCGCGCAGAGGCGAAGGTGCTCGCCGCTGCGACCTGGGCCGAGCAGCACCCACCCGACCGAGTTCTGCATCGCCGAATTCGCATGGATGCTCGGTCGTGTGGTGGATCCCCGCCCGATCTCCGCTCGACGCATCAGGTTTCGAGACGCTCGCTCCTCAACCGGCAAGGCGAAGCAGCCCTCGGTGCACAGCGACTATCAGCTCGCGCGGACCGGACGTCGCCCCAGGCGCACCACCGGGAGGGCACCTGCGAACTCATAGTCCGTCGGCCCGCCCTCCTCAGCAACCACACGAGCGAGCCGGGGGCGGCCGCCGGCGCGGGCGGGTCAGTCGGACATCAGGTCGTGGAGACGCGCCCAGTCCGCCGCCAGGGACGGGTGCAGCGGGTAGCCCGCCACCGCCTCGAGGTCGACCCACATGGTGCGGTCCGACTCCCAGGTCAGACCACCGGGAAGATCGGGATTCTCGGGTCGTTCCGACTCGGCCAGGACGTAGGTGTAGGACCACTCCGGGTGGCGCAGACCGGGCACGGTGCGGAGCACCGTCACCGTCGAGGCGTCAACGCCGGCTTCCTCGTGCGCCTCGCGCAGGGCGGCCACGGACGGGGTCTCGCCGGGCTCGATGGCACCGCCCATCAGTCCCCAGGTGTTGCCTTGGTGGACGCGAGCCGAGCGGTGCTGGAGCACCAGGCCGGACCGCCCGGGGTCGGTGAGGAGCAGGCCGGCCGCCCCTCGAGGTCCCCAGTGCTGCCGACCACACGAGCAGTTGACGTACACGCCTTTCGGATCAGCCGGCCGGGCGCGCGGTCAGGCCCGTGGGTCCGCCGGGGGCGCCGTGGCACTTCTTGTACTTCTTGCCGGATCCGCAGGGGCACTCGGCGTTGCGGCTCGCGTTGGCGAAGGGATCGTCGGCGTTGCTCGCCGCGTCGGCCCTGACCTCGACCTCACCGTCCTCGCTGGGAGCCGTGTAGGTGAGGTGCTGCGGAGCCTTCGGGGCCTGCAGTCCCTTCGCCTTGATGTGCGGCGTGTGCGTATGGGCGTGGTCGTCGTGCACGTGGACGTGAGGGGCACCGAGCGTGTCGGTGACGGCGTTGGCCTCCACCAGCTCCTCGTCCTCGACATCCTCGACATCCTCGTCCTCCTCCACCTGGACCTCGAGGTTGAACAGGAAGCCGACGGTCTCCTCGCGGATGCCTTCCTTCATGGCGTTGAACATGTCGAAGCCCTCGCGCTGGTACTCCACCAGCGGGTCACGCTGAGAGTAGGCGCGCAGACCGATTCCCTCGCGCAGGTAGTCCATCTCGTAGAGGTGCTCGCGCCACTTGCGGTCGAGCACGGAGAGCATCACCTGGCGCTCGAGCTCGCGCATCACCTCGGAGCCCACCTCGGCCTCGCGCGCCTCGTAGGCCTTCTGAGCGTCGGCCTGCAGGTCGGAGACGAGGGTGTCGCGGTCGAGACCGTCACGACCGCCGGCCTCGCGCTCGAGCTCCTGGTAGCGCAGCGAGACCGGGTAGATCGCCTTCAACGCCGTCCACAGCTGGTCGAGGTCCCACTCCTCCGCGAAGCCCTCGGTGGCGGCGACGACGTAGGTCGCGACGCTCTCGTCGATCATCCCGCGCACCTGCTCCTGCAGGTCGGCCCCTTCGAGCACAGCCCTGCGCTCGCCGTAGATGACCTCGCGCTGGCGGCTCATCACGTCGTCGTACTTCAGGACGTTCTTGCGCGAGTCGAAGTTCATCGCCTCGACCTGCGACTGTGCCGACTGGATGGACTTGGTGACGGACTTGTTCTCGATCGGTACGTCGTCGGGGACCTTGAGCGCGAGCAGCACCCGCTCCACCCAGTCGGACTTGAACAGCCGCATCAGGTCGTCGCCCAGCGAGAGGTAGAACCGGGACTCGCCCGGGTCGCCCTGTCGACCGGACCGACCGCGGAGCTGGTTGTCGATGCGGCGTGACTCGTGACGCTCGGTGCCGAGGACGTAGAGGCCGCCAGCCTCCTTGACCTCGTCGTGCTCGGCCTTCACCTGCGCCGTGATGCGCTCCAGCGTGCCGGGCCACTCCGCGTTGTACTCCTCAGCGTTCTCGACCGGGTCGAGGTCGCGGGCGCGAAGCTCCTGGTCGGCCAGGAACTCGGTGGAACCACCGAGCATGATGTCGGTGCCTCGACCGGCCATGTTGGTGGCCACCGTGACCGCGCCCTTGTGGCCGGCCATCGCCACGACCTTGGCCTCGTCGGCGTGCATCTTGGCGTTCAGCACCGAGTGCGGGACGCCCTTCTTCAGCAGCAGGCCGGAGAGCAGCTCGGACTTCTCGACCGAGGTGGTGCCGACCAGGATCGGCTGACCGTTCTGGTGGCGCTCGGCGATGTCCTCGACCACGGCCTCGAACTTGGCCTCCTCGGTGCGGTAGACGAGGTCCTTCTGGTCCGCCCGCTGCATCGGCTTGTTGGTGGGGATCGACACCACGCCGAGCTTGTAGATCTTGTCGAACTCCGACGCCTCGGTCATGGCCGTGCCGGTCATGCCGGAGAGCTTGTCGTAGAGGCGGAAGTAGTTCTGGAGCGTGATCGTGGCGAGTGTCTGGTACTCCTCGCGCACGGTCACCCCTTCCTGGGCCTCGATCGCCTGGTGCAACCCGTCGTTGTAGCGGCGGCCCGACAGGATCCGTCCGGTGTGCTCGTCGACGATGAGGACCTCGTCGTCGATGACGACGTACTCCTTGTCGTTGCGGAACAGCTCCTTGGCCTTGATGGAGTTGTTCAGGAACGAGATCAGGGGCGTGTTGGCCGACTCGTAGAGGTTCTCGATGCCGAGGTAGTCCTCCACCTTGGTGATACCGGGCTCGAGGATCGAGATGGTGCGCTTCTTCTCGTCGACCTCGTAGTCGGTGTCCTTGGTGAGCCTGGCGGCGACCTTCGCGAACTCGGCGTACCACGCCACCTCGTCCTGCGTCGGACCCGAGATGATCAGCGGGGTGCGGGCCTCGTCGATGAGGATCGAGTCGACCTCGTCCACGACCGCGAAGTGGGGGGCACGCTGGACGCAGTCTTCGAGGGCGTTGGCCATGTTGTCGCGGAGGTAGTCGAAGCCGAGCTCGTTGTTGGTGGCGTAGGTGATGTCGGCGTTGTAGGCCACCCGGCGCTCGTCGGGGCGCATGTCAGGCATGATCACGCCGACGGTGAGCCCGAGGAACTGGTGGATCCGGCCCATCCACTCGGCGTGGTACTTGGCGAGGTAGTCGTTGACGGTGACGACGTGGACGCCCTTGCCGGTGAGGGCGTTGAGGTACGCCGGGAGCGTCGAGACCAGGGTCTTGCCCTCACCGGTCTTCATCTCCGCGATGTTGCCCAGGTGCAGGGCAGCGCCCCCCATGATCTGCACGTCGAAGTGACGCTGACCCAGGACCCGCTTGGCGGCCTCACGGACAGTGGCGAACGCCTCGGGCATCAGCTGGTCGAGGGTCTCACCGTCGGAGTAGCGCTGCTTGAACTCCTCGGTCAGGGCCTGGAGCTCGTCGTCGGACATCGTGACGAAGTCGTCCTCGATGGCGTTGACGGCCTTGGAGATGGCCTCGAGCTGGCGGAGGATCTTGCCCTCGCCGATGCGCAGGACCTTGTCGATGAGCGACACGCGGATGACTCCCTGGGTGGATCAGTGGTGGGTGCGGGGCGCAGACATGCTCTCTGGGCCCTCAATCATCGTAACGGGCGGGACTGCGCCTGAGTTTCATACAGGCCGGATCGATCCCCTCAGCTGCGCACGGCCCGCCCGAGGATCATCGCGGACTCCGGGGCTCGCGAGCCCTCGGGAAAGGTAAAACGGTCGATCTCGGTCAGCGTGAAGCCGGCGTCCTCGATGGCCTGGGCCGTGTCCCGGCCGCAGTGGCAGCCCCCGAACATCCGTGGCCAGACCGTGGCGTCCAGCGCGCGCTGCAGGTTGCGCATGGCGCCGGGCTCGGGCGCCCGGACGTGCTCGAGGAACCGCAGCTCACCACCCGGTCTCAACACCCTGCGGGCCTCGGCGAGGGAGGCAGTCTGGTCGACCGAGCACAGCACGAGACAGAAGACCACCGCGTCGGCCGCCCCGTCGCCCAACGGGATCTCGTCAGCCAGCGCGTCGCGCAGCTCCACCCGCTCGTCGGCGTGCACGGCGGCCTGCTCGCGCAGGTAGGCCTCCGGCTCCACTGCGATGATCCGCTCGACCTCGGCCGGGTAGAACCCGAAGTTGACGCCGTCGCCGACACCCACCTCGACCACCGTGCCGGCCAGGCCGGCGAGCGTACGGCAGCGCAGGTCGTCGCCGCCGTGCCGCGCGATGGTCGGAAGCACGAACCGGCTGTAGAGCCGGGCGAACAGCGGGTGCCTGACCGTCGGTGTCCGAAGTGGGGTCACCGGATCATTCTCACCTCGTTGTCCAGCGCCGGGGCGAGGTCACCCCGCTCGCCCACCACGGTGTCGCCCAGGCCGAGCCAGGTCGCCATCTCCGCGAGCGCGGCGGCCAGCTCGGCGGCCGTCCCGGGGGGTGCGCCGGGCTCGGAGTAGGCCGCCTTGACGTGCAGGACGCCGAGCTTGCGGTCGCCCTTGAGGTCGACGCGGGCGACGATGCGGTCCCCCAGCAGGAACGGCAGCACGTAGTAGCCGAACTGACGCTGGGGCTCGGGCACGTAGATCTCGATGCGGTAGTGGAAGTCGAAGAGGTGCTCGGTGCGTTCGCGTTCCCACACCAGGGGGTCGAAGGGGCTCAGCAGTGCCCGCGCGTCGACCTTGCGAGGGCGCGCGGCGTCGCAGTGCAGGTAGGCCGGCCGCCTCCACCCCTCGATGGTCACCGGGAGCAGCTCGCCGGTCCCGACCAGCTCGTCGATCGCGAGCATCGTCGACTTCGTGTCCTCCCCCCGCTCGAGCTGCAGGCGGTAATAGTCGCGGAGGCACCGCACGGTGGCGACGCCGTGGGAGCGCGCGGCCCGTCGGAGGAGCTCGACCCTGGTCTCGTGCCGGGTCGGTGTGGGCTGGTCGAGGACGGCGGCCGGGATGACCCGCTCCGGAAGGTCGTAGACCCGCTCGAACTGGCTGTTGCGGCGCGAGACCGCCAGCTGTCCGGAGATGAAGAGGTATTCCAGGGCGCGCTTGGTCTCGCTCCAGTTTCAGCCCCAGTGCTGCTTGCTCCGCGGAAGACCCTCGTCGAGGTCGCGCGGTGTCTTGGCTCCCTCCTCCCGGATCTCCGAGATCAGCGACCGGATCAGCTCGGCCGACGCCTTCTCCCTGGTCCAGGCGTGACCGCGCTCGCGATAGCCGTCCATCCGGTGCTGCATGTAGGGCCAGAGGTCGACGGGCATGTAGGCCGCGACGTGTGCCCAGTACTCGACGACGCGGCGCGGGTTCCTCTCCGAGGCCCGCGCGAGCAGGCCGGTGTCATAGGCACCCATTCGTGAGAACAACGGCATGTAGTGGGCGCGCTGCAGCACGTTGACCGAGTCGATCTGGAGCACGCCCGTGCGCGCCAATGTGCCGGAGAAGGTGCGCATCGTCGCGACGGTGTGCCGCGGGTCCCGAAAGCCCTGGGCGACCAGGGCGATTCGGCGCGCCTGGGCCCGGGAGAGCTGCGAGTTGGACACGGCAGCAGTATGTCGGCGCCCGCCGACAGTATCCCGAACAGGGGCCCGAACAGACTCAGGGGATGTCGAGGAGCTTCTCGCGCACGGCGTACATCACGGCCTCCATGCGGGAGTGGAGCTGAAGCTTCTCGAGGATGTTGCGGACATGGTTCTTGACCGTGTTCTCGCTGATGAAGAGCTCCCGCGCCGCATCGCGGTTGTTCATGCCCTTGGCCACCAGCCGCAGGACCTCGAGCTCACGGTCGGTGAGTCGCGGCGTCATGGCCTGCGCGCGGTCGGTGCGGGCCATCTCCTTGAACTCGTCGATCAGCTTGATCGCCATCGACGGGCTGATCAGCGACTGCCCCTCGGCCACGACCCGCACGGCCTGGGCCACGTCGTCGATGGAGGAGTCCTTGAGGAGGTAGCCCGAGGCCCCGTTCTTCACCGACTCGTAGAGGTCGCCCTCCTCGTCGCTGACGGTGAGCATGATGATCTTGACGCTGGGCACGAGCTCCTTGATCTGGATGCACGCCTGCAGCCCGGAGCGCTTGGGCATCCGCACGTCGAGGAGCACGACGTCGGGCACGGTCGCGACCACCATGTCGGTGGCGCTGATGCCGTCACCTGCCTCGCCGACGACCTCGATGCCGGGTTCCACGCCGAGCAGCATCGTCAGGCCACGCCTGAAGAGCTCCTGGTCGTCAACGACGACCACACGCACGGGCTCCTCAGCGGCAGGGGTGCCATCAGCGACCATGAGGTCACTATGGCAGAGGAACAGCACATTTGGCACGGATAGACCAGTTGGGCGTGGCCCGTTGTGACCACGCCCGCACCGGTCCAGTGACCCGATCAGGTCACATCGAGCGCGATGACCCCGTAGTCGTAGCCCTTGCGCCGGTAGACGACCGACGGCTTCTCGCTCTCCTTCTCGACGAAGAGGTAGAAGTCGTGACCGACCAGCTCCATCTCGTAGAGCGCCTGCTCGAGGGTCATCGGGGAGGCAGCGTGCGACTTCTCGCGTACGACGAGCGGGCCGTCGCCGGTCACCGTGACGGGGCCGACCCTGTGCTCGGCCACCTCGTCCTCGCTGGCGGGGCTGGGCTCCGGAGGCGCACTCCGGGCCATCGCCTGGGCGACCGACTCCGGCGTGTGCTGGCCTCGGTGCACCTTGCGCCGGTCGGCGGCACGGCGCATCTGCGAGGCCATCTTGTCCAGGGCCAGGTCGAGCGCGGCCATCTTGTCCTCGGCCGAGGCCTCGGCGCGGACGATCGGCCCTCGGGACTTCGCGGTCAGCTCCACGCGGATGGCCCGGTCAGGTTCCCGGGGCCTGGCCTCCTTCTCAAGGAGCACATCGACCCGGATGATCCGGTGATCGTGCTTCTCCAGCCGGGACAGCTTCTCCTCGACGTGCTCCCGGAACCGCTCCGACACCTCGCAGTGCCGGCTGCTGACCACAACATCCATTGCAGACCTCCTGATGATCGACAAACTGGCGTTCGACGATTCGACATTGAGCTACCTGGCTGTTCGGAGTATCCCGTCAGCCAGGACGCGCTCCATGCCCAGACGCTAGTCCGCCTGCCCTGAAAGCGATAGAGCACGCGCGGGTGGTTCAGCATGGTTCGACCCGATTCCCTCCGAAGGGACAAAGCGGCACGGTCGTCAGCCCGCAGCCCGCGTCGGCAGCCGTTTCCGGGTGGCGGCGACCGCCACGACCGCGCGCAGCCGAAGGCCTGAGCTCTCCAGCGCGCGCTGCGCCTCGCGGGCCGTCGCACCGGTGGTGAGCACGTCGTCGCACAGGAGCAGGGAGAGAGCCTTGCTGCGACCGAGCGCAGCGCGAGCGGTCGCCCGCACCCCCATGGAGCCGACCAGGTTGGCCGCCCGCTGCGCTGCGGTCAGCCCGGCCTGGTCGTGCACCTCGCCCCGTTGCTCGAGCACCTGGCCCACCCGCACGCGGTGGCCGCTGCCCCGCAGCTCACGGGCGGCGCGTCGCACGATCCGCAGCACCGGATCGTGCCCGCGAGCACGGACCACCACCGGCCGGGAGGGAACCGGGACGAGCACCGTGAGGCCGGTCGGGTCCAGGGCCGGCATCGCCGCTGTCGCGAGGGCCTGGCCGAGTGGGGCCGCCAGCGAGAACGTGCCGTGCTCCTTGTGCGCGAGGACCATCGCGCGCAGGAGGTCGTCGTACTCCCCCGCGGCGAAGCAGGCAGCCAGCCCGTCGGGACACGGCGTCGGGCGCACGGACCGCCCCTGCGCCGGCAGGCACGTCACGCAGGTGGCACACAGGGAACGTCCCGGGGCTGCGCACCCGACACAGCCAGCGCCGTGCACGAGGTCGAGCCATGAGTCCAGCACCGAGTCGAGCATGGGCCATCGTGCGCCTTGCTCACGACGGTCCGGCCGACCCTCGGGCGACCTGTGGAGCCAGGACCACGAGACCCCGGTTGTGGAGGCGAGCCGGTCAGCGCGCGTAGGCGGCGGCCGACACCTTGGAGCTGGTGCGCGGCCAGCTCCCGCTGCCGCTCAGGGTGTAGAGCCGCTGGTCGGGTGTGATCAGGTGCAGTGGCAGGTCGGCGGCGGGTGCCACCACCATCTCCTGGGCCGTCCCGCGGAACACGCTGGGCTCGACCAGGCTCGGGGCGACAGGTGAGCCGTCGGCCGAGACGAAGTCCACCTGACTGGTCTCCTCGGTCGGCCGGCTCAGCACGGCCAGGGTGGCCGGGTCGCGCCAGCCGATGTCGACGATGCGAGCCGTGTCGGCGACGCCCGACGGGACCGTCCGGGACCTGCCGGCCCCCGAGACGATCCCCTCGTCGGTGCGCAGGATGTCGACGACCCGGACGGAGGGTGCGGGGGTCCCGGAATAGGCCACGGCGAGACGGCTGCCGTCACGCGCGACCGAGAACGCGGCCACGTCGGCACCGGTGACCCCGGGGACCAGCACCTTGCGCACCTGGTCGCCACTGACCACGACCACCCGGGCACCCTTGGGGGTGCGGTCGAGGAGCCACAGGTCGCCGAACATGTCGTACGACGGCCGCAGCACGTCCGTGCCACCGACGAGCGGCTGCGAGACCGAGGAGGCGGGCGACTCACCCTGGGCCTGGGCGGTGAAGACGGTCGCCCCGTTGCCGGAGACGGCTGCGATGCGGCGTGGTGCCTCGCTGACCGCGAAGCTCCGCAGGGAGTAGCCGGAGCCCCCGAGCGGGCCGTCGACCCGTGATCCTGCCGTGGTCGTGAGGTCGACGACACGGCCGCCGCGCAGGCCCCACAGCACGGAGTCGCCGGCGCCCGCCGCGTCGAACTCCGACCCCGAGGTCACCGGCGCGTCGATGCGCCCGCCCGGAAGCGGCACCGGCGCCTCCGCGACAGTGATGCGGACCCGTTCGATCCCTGGAACCTGCCGCAACGTCCAGGCCAGCTGGTCGACCGCCCGGGAGAGGTCGTCGGGCGAGACCTGCAGGACCTCCGGGGAGAGCGGCACCTCCGCGACGCCACTCTCGGTCACCACCACCGAGAGGTCGAGGTCGGTGCGCAGCGGGAGAGCCGAGCGGGTGATCTCGTCCAGCGTCCGGCCCGGACCTGCGAGCAGTCCCCGCACGAGGTTCGTGGCGGTCTGCTCACCCCGGGGGATGAACACCGGGTCGGGCAGCAGCACGCTTCCGGTCTGGTCGAAGAAGTAGAGGTTGAACCGCGCGAAGCTCCGGTCGAAGAAGGAGGTGGGGACCACCAGCGCGTTCACCGGGTTGTCGATGCGCCACTGTCCACCCTCGGAGACGAGGCTGATCTCAAGGTCCTCGGCGCGACCCGGAGAACCCCCACGCCAGCCACCTCGAGCGTCGAGGCGCCTGGTGTCCACCAGCCGGACCGTGGCACCGGTGCTCGTCGGCAGCACGGAGAAGGCCTCGTAGACGATCGTGCCGCGGTTGGGCTTCCAGGCGGTCTGGGCCCGCTCGGAGAGGAACTCGCGTGCGACCGAGGTGGTCAGTGGGTTGGCCTGCATCGCCACCAGGAAACCGGAGACGATGGCCGAGGGGGTGCCGTCCTTCGCGGGGCCGGCCGGGTTGAAGTACGGCGCGTCCTGTGGCCGGTCCGGACTGTCCGCCGCCTCCTGGTGGACGACGCCGGTCTCGGGCAGGGTGGTGCAGCCGGCCAGGCCCGAGACGGTCAGCACCAGCAGGACGAGCAGCGCTGCCCTCACCCGGCTCACGTGACGCCCTCGCGGATGTCCTCGGGCACGAGCGGCAGCGGGCTGTGCACGAGCGGGTCGCCCGCACGGCGTGGCAGGGTCAGCCGGAACTGGGCGCCGTCACCGGGCGTCCCCCAGGCCTGCAGCCAGCCTCCGTGCAGGCGGGCGTCCTCCAGGGCGATCGCCAGTCCCAGCCCGGTGCCACCGGTGGTGCGGGCCCGAGCCGGGTCGCCACGCCAGAACCGGTTGAACACCATCGCGGACTGGCCCGGCTGCAGGCCGACCCCATGGTCGCGCACGGTCAGCGCCGTGGCCCCGCCGTCGGCGCACAGGCGCAGCGTCACGCCGTCGGAGTCGGCGTGGTCGATGGCGTTGGTCACCAGGTTGCGCACGATCCGCTCGACCCTACGTGGGTCCGCCTCGACCATGAAGACGCCGTCGTCGACGATCCGCACGCTCACGCCGCGCTGCAACGCCATCGGACCCGTCGCCCCTAGCACGCGGTGCGCGATGTCGCAGAGGTTGGTGTCCTCGAGGTCGAGGACGGCAGCGCCCGCGTCGAAGCGGCTGATCTCCAGCAGGTCGGCAAGCAGGTTCTCGAACCGGTCCAGCTCCTTCTGCAGCAGCTCGGCCGCCCTGGCCGTCACCGGGTCGAAGCTCGCGCGGGCGTCGTGCAGGACGTCGCTGGCCATCCGCACGGTGGTCAGCGGCGTTCGCAGCTCGTGCGAGACGTCGGAGACGAAGGTCCGCTGCACCCGGGACAGCTCCACCAGCTTGCGGATCTGGGACTGCAGCGCCTCGGCCATCTGGTTGAACGACATCGCCAGTCGGGCGATGTCGTCCTCTCCCGCGACGTGCATCCGCTCCTCGAGCCGTCCTGAGGCGATGCGCTCGGCGACCCTGCGGGCCAGCCGCACCGGCGTGATCACCTGACGGGTGACCACCCACGCAACGCCCGCGACGAGGACCAGCAGCAGCAGACCGGCGGTGAGGAGCACCTGACGCAGCAGCAGCAGGGTCCGCTGCTCCTCCTGCATCGGGAAGAGGTAGTAGAGCGCGTAGCTCCCACCGTCGGAGGGCAGCACCACGGCCGAGCCGACCGCCACCCCGGCCACGAGGACCAGGAGCAGGATCCCGGCAGTGAGCAGCACCCGGCGCAGCAGCAGCAGCGTGCGCTGCTCCTGATCCATCGG
>JBKJON010000120.1:0-6168 GCA_046595715.1 Marmoricola sp. | reverse complement strand
CTCAGGCAGAGTAGGTCGCACACGTCAGCAGGGGAGAAGCCATGGACGTCGCGAAGTCTGATCACCAGCCGTTGGCGTTCGGGCAGCCCTGCGACCAGTTCGCCGATGCGTCGGCAGGTCTCTGCGCCCATCACCGCCTCCTCAGGTGAGGCCCACGGCACAGGGCTGGATTTCCAGTGGCCCGGGTAGTCATCCTCGGACCCACGAAAACGGTGGGGCGCGACGGTGGGCTCGTAGGCGAGACTGCTCATCGGTATCGCTCGCCGCTCGCGGACCCCGCGGGTCTTAGCGATGTTGGTGAGGATCCGGAACGTCCAGGTGCGCAGGGACGATCTCCCCTCGAAATCGTCGATGCCACGCAGCACGCCGAGCCAGGCGTCCTGCACTACCTCATCGGCCGAGGCATCGGTGGACACGTGAGCGCGCGCGACCCTGGTCATCACAGGCGTCCACGCCTCCACGAGCATCCGGAAGGCTGCCTCGTCCCGAGACCGCAGAGCCGCCACCACGACCGCATCATCCATGTGCCCTTCATAGCAGCGCCGCGTCCTGTTGAACACAGAGCAGGGCCGGACCGGACGCGGCGAAGAGCCGAGTCAGGGCGTCGTCGAGCTGGTTGCGGTGGTCCACCCTGATGCCAGTGGCGCCGCACACCTCGGCGTACTCGGCCCAGTCGGGGTTGGACAGGGAGGTGTGCCAGACGGGGAAGTCGCCTGCCACCTGCTCCTTCTCGATCTTGCCCAGGGCGTTGTTGTTCAACAAGACGTGTTTGATCGGGATGTCGTACTTCACCGCGGTGTTGAGCTCCATTGCATACTGGCCGAACCCGCCGTCCCCGGTCACGGCGACCACCGGGCGGGAGGGGTCGGCGGCCCAGGCGCCGATGGCGGCGGGGTAACCGAAGCCGATCGAGCCGAGGTAGCCGGACATCAGGACGGGTTGGCCCTTGGACTCCAGGTAGCGGCCGAGTGAGTAGGCGTGGTTGCCCACGTCGACGGCCACGACCGCGTCCTGCGGCAGGTGTTCGGACAGAGCAGCGAAGACGGCCGCGGCCGAGACACCGCGGCCCCGGTCGTCGTCGACCCGGCGCTGCTTCTCCGCACGCCACAGCCCCCAGCGAGCAGCAACGTCGGGTCGCTGGTCGTTCGCTTTTGCCTCTCCGGTGGCCTCGTCGAGCGCCTGAAGCGCGAGGCCCGCGTCCGCCAGGATCGGCACGGTGACGGAGTGGAACCGTCCGATGGACCCGGGTTCGTCGTCGATCTGGATGATCGGCTTGTACGACGCGATGCCCGTGTGGTTGGAGAACGACGCCCCGACCACGACCAACAGGTCCGACTCGTTCATCAACCAGCTCGCGACCGGGGTGCCACTGCGTCCGAGGACGCCGGCGCCGAGCGAGTGGCTGTCCGCAACCAGACCTTTGGCCTTGAACGTCGTCAGCACCGGAGCTCCGAGCCGCTCGGCCAGATCCACCAGCTGGGACACCCCCGGACGGGCACCATGGCCGACCACGAAGACCGGCCGGCGTGCCACTCGAAGCAGGGCCGCCGCCGCGGTGACCGCATCCGAGTCCGGGCCGATCTGCCTCGTCGTGAAACGACCGACCGGTGTGGCGGCCTGCGCGTCAGAGGGTTGTTCCTGCACCTCGTCGGGGAGCACCAGGTGCGCGACCCCGCGCCGGTCGATCGCGTGCTTGACCGCCAGGGCAGCCAGCTCCGCGTGGTCGCTGCCCGACTGCACTGTGGTCGTCGAGACCGCGACGTCGCGAAACACCGCGGAGAGGTCGAGGTCCTGGAAGGCCCCGCGCCCGATCACCTTCGAGGACACCTGGCCGGAGACCGCGAGGACGGGAGACTGGTCCAGCTTGGCGTCGTACAAACCGGTGAGCAGGTTGGTCGACCCCGGTCCGGCGATCGCGAAGCACGCGGCCGGGCGACCGGTCAGCTTTCCGTAGGCACTGGCCGCGAACGCCGCGGCGCCCTCGTGCCTGATCCCGACGAAGCGGAGCTGGCCGCGCTCCTCCGCGCGACGCATCGCGTCGGCGAAGCCGAGGTTGGAGTGGCCGACCATCCCGAACACCGTGTCGACGCCGTAGGCGACCAGCGTCTCGACCAGCACGTCGGAGACCGACCGCTGGTGCGGCACCTGGTCGGGCAGGCTGACGTAGACGCCGTCCTCTCGCTCGGCCACGTCGTAGGCCGTGACGGCGTCACTGAAGCCCTCCGGTGGCTGCCCGCTCAGCGGGTCGTAGTCATAACCGTGCCAGGGGCAGCGCAGCCAACCGTTCTCGATCGACCCCTCGCCGACCGGACCGCCCTGGTGCGGGCACCGATTCTCCAGGGCGCCGAGCTTGCCACCGCATCTGGTCAGTGCGACCGAACGCCCGTCCACCACGGTGCTGCCCACGCGCCCTTCCTCGGGGACGTCGTCGTCGGCCACCTGGTGCCAGCGGTTCTCACTCATCTGTAACGCTCCTCCACCTGCGACGACTGTCCTTCGTACGGTCGTGCCGAACCTCGAAGCGTTACGGAGCGCCATGCCAGACCTCGAGACCACCCGACTCTCGTTGCACGCCATCGCCGAGCTGTTGGTGGCAGGTCCGCAGTTCGAGGAGTCCCGCACCATCAAGCTCCGGGTCACCCCGGGGGGCTTCGGGACCGTGGCCATCCCCGAGGCCGGCGTTGAGGGCACCGACCTGGTGACCACCGCGGCGCGGGTGCCATTCCACGGCCGCACAATCGCCGACGTCGCTGCCGACGCGGGGATCAAGGCGCGCCCGCTCGACGACGTCTACACCGGTGGCTGCGGGCTGACCGTGGAGCACAGGCTCCTGGTGGCCGACGCCTGGGCCCAGGAGATCGCCGACGCCTTCCGGCGAGGCGACGAGGCGATGGCAGCCTTCGCGCCCGAGGCGGAGCGGGTTCTGTGGCCCGAGCACTTCGACCTCGGGATCACCGTGGACAAGGTGAACTACGGCCTCTCGCCCGGGGACTCCTACCTGCAGGTCCCCTACGCCTACGTCGGGCCGTGGGAGCCCGACGACTTCCACGGCTCGTACTGGAACGCCCCGTTCGGAGCGGCCCGCCCTCTCACCGAGGTCACCGACCTACGAGCCTTCTACGAGGAAGGCCGTGACCTCACGTGAATCACCCGGGCCTGATGGTCCTGATGGTCCCGACCGCCCCACCGGCCTCAGGCGCGGTACTCCGGGTTCTCAAAGTCGAAGCGGGTGCCGGCGTCCCACTGGGAGCGCTGATTGCCGTAGCTCGGCATACCGCCAGCATCCTTGAGCATCTTCGCCAGATGCATCAGGTTCCAGGTCATGAACGTCGTGTTGCGGTTGGTGAAGTCGTTCTCCGGGCCACCACTGCCCGGGTCGAGGTACGACGGCCCAGGGCCGGCCTCGCCTATCCAGCCGGCGTCGGCGTTCGGCGGAATCGTGTAGCCGATGTGTTGGAGGGAGTACAAGATGTTCTGGGCACAGTGCTTGATGCCGTCCTCGTTGCCGGTGATCAGGCAGCCGGCGACCCGGCCGTAGTAGAGGTACTGCCCCTTGTCGTTGAGCATCCCCGAGAGCGAGTAGAGGCGCTCGATGACCAGCTTGGACTGGCTGGAGTTGTCTCCCAGCCAGATCGGCCCAGCGACGACGAGGATATCCGCGTCCAGGAGCCGCGGGTAGATCTGCGGCCACTCGTCAGTGGCCCAGCCGTGCTCGGTCATGTCGGGATAGACCCCGGTGGCGAGGTCGTGGTCGATGGCACGGATGACCTCGACCTCGACGCCGTGCGTGCGCATGATTCCTGCGCTGGCGTCAACCAGGCCCTGGGTGTTGCTCGGCTCCGGGGAGCGCTTCAGGGTGCAGTTGATGAACATGGCCCGCAGGCCGCTGAAGTCATAGCTCTCGTCACTCATGCAGCCACAGTCTCGGCACCAGCGCTGGCGTTACGCGTTGGACCAGCCAGACGCCCGGTCACGGACCTGACGCAGCGGCCAGCGCCGGCTTGCCTTCGGAGGAGTCATCGACATGCATGCTGAGGACGTGGACCCCTCGCCGGCGCCTGCCGCAACGGGGAGCTCAAGCGCGAGTCGTCGCCCACCGTGGTGGCCCCACTTCCGGAGCCCGTTGAGGTCGACCGCGGTCACCGCTCGTCTGGGTCGTGCCGTGGGGATCTGCTTCGTGGTGTGCTTCGTGACGGGGATGCTGAGCCACTACCAGTACCACCCCTGGACATGGCTGCCTGAGCCCGCGCGCCCGGTGCAGGCCTACCGGGTGACCCAGGGCCTGCACGTCGCTACCGGTGTCGCGGCCATTCCCTTGCTGCTGGTCAAGCTCTGGACGGTCTACCCGAACCTGTTCCGCTGGCCACCTGTCCGGTCGGCCACCCACGCGCTCGAACGCCTCTCGGTGTTCGTGCTCGTCGCCTCGGCCCTGCTCCAGCTCACCACCGGGTTCCTGAACACGCTGAACTGGTACCCGTGGCCCTGGTCGTTCCCCTCGACCCACCGCTACCTGGGCTACGTGGTGATCGGTTCCATCCTCCTGCACATCGGGATCAAGCTGCCGGACATCAAGTACGGCCTCCAGGCGAGGCTCGCCGATGCCGACGTACTCACGGAGCTCGCTTGGAGCGAGAACCCGCTCGCACACAGCAATGCCGGAACGGTTGCCCCGCCCTCGACGCCGGCCATGGACCGGCGGGGCCTGTTCGTCACGGTCGGCGCCGGTGTCGGCGCGATCGTGCTCACGACCATCGGCCAGACGGTCACACCGCTCTCGCGCATCGGGCTGCTGGCGACCAGGGAGGCCTCGAAAGGTCCACAGGGAGTCCCCGTGAACAAGACCGCGCGATCGGCGCGCGTTCTCACCCTGGCCCCGGCGGCGGACTGGAGCCTGGAGGTTTCCGGCCCCACGCCGTTCACACTGACCCTGGCCGATCTCGAGGCGATGGCGTCGGTGACCGAGCACTTCCCACTGAGCTGCGTCGAAGGATGGAGCGTCGGCGCACAGTGGCGTGGCATCCCGGTGATCGATCTCGTACGCCGGGCCGGAGGCCGTGCTTCCTCGCGGGTCGAGGTCTTCTCCCTGCAGCCCAAGGGTCCCTACAACCGCAGCATGCTCTTCGGTCCCCAGGTTGGGGTGGCCCTGCTGGCCACCCACCTCAACGGCGAGCGGCTCAATCTCGACCACGGATACCCCGTGCGGTTGATCGCCCCCAACCGCCCCGGAGTACTCCAAACCAAGTGGCTACGCCGGATCGAGGTGACCTGAATGCGCAAGTACCGCATCTCTCTGTGCGTGGCCGGCGGACTGCTGCTGACGTTCGGCGTGTTCCGGCTGATCACCCAGCTCGACGGAGGCGACCTCTTCGCTCTCGGGATCTGGCTGGTTGCCGCTGTGGTGCTCCACGACGGCCTCGTCGCGCCGATGACCATTGGTGTCGGCGTCGCGCTGACGCGGGTGCCGCCCCGTGCACGGCGATACCTGCAGGGCGCGCTGCTCGTCGCGGCGCTGATGACGGTCATCGCCGTCCCCCTCATCGGGAGGCGAGGGACCCAGCCCGGCTCCAAGGCGATCCTGCTGCGCGACTATGGGGCCAACCTCGCCCTGCTCATCGGTCTGACCGCGTCCCTCGCCCTGGTTCTCTACGCCCTCCGCGTGTTGCGGCCAGCCGGCGCGCTTCCCGAGGAGCAAACGGACTGACCCGCACGACCTGCAGGACTTTCTCGCATCACCTCGGACGAGCGCTCAGCGCACTTGCTCCCACGTCAACCACCGCGGGGGATGTTGAGCGCCGTTGATGGACCGGGGATCTTGGTGAGCGGGGTAGGTGTTCAGGTTCAGCAGCGGAGTGGAATCGCCTGGACGCTGGTCACCGCGCGTTCGACGTCGGTTGCCCCCAGGGCCAGCTGGCGGGTAGTCGCAGATGTCGTCGTCGGCCGCTGCGCACGAGGCGTCCCCGCGAGGGTGAAGATCCGTCGCTACAGGGTGGCCGCGGCGGGTTTCTCTCGGTCGTGCCCGGCGAGCCGCCCGACGGCGCGACCGAGGTTGTCGGCGATGACAGTCGGAACGAGCGAGGCGGCGTCGGGTATGAACTTCCCCGAGAGCAGGTTTGCGTCCGGCTCTCTTGAGCTAGACGGTATGGAGTGACCCCTCAGGTGCCCTGAGGG
>JBKJON010000199.1:0-10792 GCA_046595715.1 Marmoricola sp. | reverse complement strand
CCCCGAGGCCGCCGGTGTCATCCACACCGACTTCCAGAAGGGCTTCATCAAGGCCGAGATCGTGTCGTTCGCCGACCTGATGTCCGCCGGCACCATGCTCAAGGCCAAGGAGGCCGGGCGGGTGCGCATGGAGGGCAAGGACTACGTCATGGCCGACGGGGACGTCGTGGAATTCCGCTTCAACATCTGAAACACGCCTATCACCGCAGGTCAAAGGCCTGCGTCACCCTCGTGGGGCACAGGTGGGCCGCACGCGGCCCAGGCGTTGTCGACTGCACGACGGGTGCGGTCCTCCGAATCGGGCATCAGATGCCCGTACGTGGACAGCACCAGGCCGGCGTTGTGATGCCCAGACGCTCGGCCACTGCGACCACAGATTCACCCTGGGCCAACAGCACCGATGCGTAGTGGTGCCGTAGAGGGAACTCGGACAGGTGCATCGAGAGAGCCTCTGCCACCACCTGGGGGAGCGGGATGGTCCTCGTCGACCGGCTGGTCTTCGGCGCGGTGCGCACCTTCGAACCGGGTGCCAGCTGCCACTCGATCCGCACGGTACGGCGCATGAAGTCGACGTCCTGCACCCGGAGGCTCAGCAGTTCCCCGATCCGCGGACCCAGCCCGGCCTGAGCGATGACCATCGACCGATTGCGCAAGGGCATCGCGTCGGCGAGCGCGAGCACCTGGATCACCGACAGAGGCACCACTCGCTCCCGATGCGTCGCGGGGAGGGACAGTCGGATCACAGGCGACGAGCCCCACGTGACGATCCAGCACCGCCGAGGCGTAAACCGAGCTCAGCAGGCTCACCAGATTGCGCAGCGTCGTGGGAGCCAGCACCTTCGCACGTTCCGAGGCCCAGGCCTGCACGTCCGATGGGGTGACGACCGCGAGACGCCGCCCACTTCCGCGCGTAGTCCTGCACCGTGGTCCGGTCGGAGGGGTCGACGTACTGCCCGCGCAGCATGTCCGCCTCGATCTGGGAGATGAAGCGTTGCGCATCGATCCTCCGCGCGAACGATCTCTTGCGCTGCCGCCCGACGTCGTCTTGCCAGCGAGCCAGCCACGTCACCTTGCCGTCGCGCTCGCGCTTCTCGACGCTGGACATCTCACGCCGCCGATTCCACGAGCCAGGCGCGCACCCGGTCCGGGTCGAACCGCACGTGCCCTCCCAGCTTGAACGCCGGCGGTCCTTCTCCCCGGTTCGCCACTGGTACAGGGTTCCGACAGGGACACCCAGAAACGCCGACACGTCCTGGAAAGGTGAGTATCCGAACCAGGAACGAGACCACCACACGGTTCGGGGAGGTCCGCGATCACCAACTGGAGGAACGATGTCTCGACGCGGGATCGCCTGCAGCCGGGACACAACGAATCAAGGAGTTCGAGGACGAAGTCGTCAGTTCGTGTCTTGTCTGCGGCGCTGCGTGTGTATGGCCTCTGGCCAGGTGGGGAGCCGACCCCCGGGGAGATGCCCCACCAGTCCAGTTCATGTCTGGTCTTGGAGTTGTCCTCGCTCACTAGCATGACACCGCCCACCGACAACACCTGCCGGAAGGCGCGCCGATACGCCTGTGGAACGTGCGTATCTGCCGATGATCCGGCGCTGGACAACACCGCTATTCGCGGTTGAGTCGAGCGTTGATGGAACCCACCAGACCGGCACGGCTCGATCGCGTGCTCGTCGTCGCCTTCGTTCGGATGAGACAGGCTCATGTCCCGCGGATGCGAGCGCGGCGGGCACGCCCCAGGGCGCGGGCACTCACATGCCGCTGCCTGGTCGTGGGGTGTGCCGATCAGCGGGGACGTGATCCGGTTGGTCGGTGGGTGGCCCGAGGTGTTCAGGCAGGAGCTGGTGGGTCGGTCGACACCGGTATTCTGCGGGCATGGATCTGGTCAGTGGGCTGAACGCCAGCGTGCTCGGGCCGGTAGATGCGACCCCTATTGTCTTCGTGCATGGCTTCGGCTGTGGCCAGCAGATGTGGCGTCACGTCGCGCCCGCCTTTGAGAGCGACCACCGCGTGGTGCTCTTCGACCTGCCGGGCTCCGGTGACTCAGACCTGTCCATGTACACCGCTGAGCGCTACGCGAGCCTCGAGGCCTATCGCGACGATGTCGTCGCCCTGCTCCGCGAGCTCGACCTGTCCGAGGCGGTCCTCGTCGGGCACTCGGTCTCCGCCATGATCTGTGTCCTGGTCGCGAACGAGGCCCCTGAGCTCGTCAGCCAGCTGGTCCTCGTGGCGCCGTCGGCGCGTTACCTCGACGACGACGGCTACGTCGGCGGGTTCGCCGAGTCCGACATCGAGGAGCTGCTCGACCTCATGAGTCGCAACCACCTCGGCTGGCAGGACCCCCTTGCCGGTCTCGTCGCCGGCGGCGCGCGGCCGGAGGTCAAGCAGGAGCTCGAGGACAGCTTCTGTCGTACGCGTCCTGACATCGCCGCTCAGTTCGCGGCCGTCACGTTCCGCGGCGACAACCGCGCCGATCTCGCAGATGTTCGCGTGCCCACCCTGATCCTGCAGTCGAGCGACGACGCGATCGCGCCGCTGACGGCGGGCGAGTTCATCCACGACCACACCGCAGGCTCCGTCCTCACCGTCATCGAGAGCCACGGGCACTGCCCGCACCTCAGCGCACCCAGCCAGACCGTCGAGGTCATCCGGAAGTTCGTTGCCGCTCCCTGACCTGATGGAACCTGACAGCGACAGCCCTGACGGCGGCGTCACCGCCGCACCGGACCTCTTCGACGAAGCCCCGTGTGGGTACGTCGTCACGGACGACGACGGCCTGATCGTCCGCGCCAACGTCGAGTTCCTTCGTACCGTCCAGCGGACTGCGGACGACGTGGTCTCCGTTCGGACCCTCACGAGCCTGCTGACGGTCGGCGGACGGATCTTCGTCGAGACGCACCTGTACCCGATGCTCCGCAGCGCCCATGTCGTCCGGGAGATCGACCTCGATCTCGTCCGATCCGACGGCAGCAGGGTCCCGGTGCTGCTCAACGCCAGCCTCACCACTGCGGCTGGAGGCGTGGCCATGCGTGCCGTGATCGTCGAGGCGAGCGACCGGCACCGTTACGAGGAAGACCTGCGCCAGGCCACCCGTGCGGCCGAGAACGCCCTCGCGGACGCCGCAGCGTTGGCCGAGACACTCCAGCAGACCCTCATCCCACCGGCGCCGCCCCGGATCCCGCACCTGGACATCGCCGCCGCCTACCGGCCGGCCGGCAACGGCAGGGAGGTCGGCGGCGACTTCTATGACGTCTTCCAGGTCAGCGCCTCAGCATGGATCGTGGTCGTCGGCGACGTCAGCGGCAAGGGCATCCCCGCCGCCACCGTCACGTCGTTGGTCCGCTACGCCGTCAGGTCGTTCGCCATCGAGCACCCCGACCCCGCGGACCTGCTACACCACGTCGACGATGTGCTTCAAGCCAGTGACACCGACCGCTACTGCACCCTCGTCGTAGCCCGACTCGACCGCCGCGACGACCTCTGGGAGCTCGCGCTGAGCCTCGGCGGCCATCCACCCGCGCTCCTGCGGGCCCCGGACGGGACCGTCACGCCCCTCGGTGTGCCCGGCACGCCGGTCGGACTCGTGGACGACCCGTACTTCCAGACCGTCCGGCACGACCTCACCGAAGGGACCGTCACGCTGTACACCGACGGAGTCACCGAAGCACGCGGTGCCGACGGCCTCTACGGAGACGAGCGACTGGTTGATCTGATCGGCGCTCTTCCCGACGACTCGCATAGCCTCACCGAAGGCATCGCGCGCGATGCCCTCGACTACCAGGGCGGCAACGCGAGCGACGACATCGCGATCGTCACCTTCTCGCCGCGAAACTGACGTACGCGATCGCGAGTGCCGTTGATCCGAGCCCCGATCGTCCGCATGCCGGATCGATCTTCCGCCGCTCGAGCAAGTCCAAACGACCGAATCTGCCGCTGTCGGTGCGGAGCATCCGACCATGCCGCGATCCGTGCGAAAGGGCGTGCGATGCGTCGAAGCTGCCCGCGACGCGCGCGACGAGCCACGGAGCCGGGAATCGGTTACGACCTTCTTTACTGATCGAAGAGCGCCGGCTTCGCCGGCGTGGCCCCGACTGCGGGCAGCGCTGGCGCGCCGTCCTCGCCGAGACCACAGGCCATGACCTGAGTTCCGGACAGCTACCCGCGCCTGTTTCGGTGCCCCGTCCCCCTGATGTCTGATTGTTCGGTCATCACCCAGAGCTTCATGGGCGCTGGCGCGTCGCTTCGCGATCGAACAAGTTCGACCCTTGACCCTCTGGCCGCTGACCAACTTCTGCACCTATCAGGGGGACGGCGCGGATGTGGTCATGGAGCAGCGCCAGGGCGGTCCCGCTCGAGCGACTCCCCACTGTGTGACCGTCTTGGGGCACGGATGGGGCACACGAGAGTGTCGACAGGCGGCAGGCCGTGGCAGCCAGATCGAACCGTTCAAGCCTCTGACCTGGGCAGACGCGGATCTCACGCGGGTCGATTTGTCCCGGTCGGAGTTCCGCTTCAACGTGTGAATCGGTGTCAAGCCCAGGTCAGAGGGGGTGTGACTCTCTCCAGTCCGCACACAGTCCGCAAAAGTTTCAGCGGTGTCGGCTCGAACGGGCTGTTTCAGACGGCCAGTCTCTGGGCTCGGCGCGTCTGTGACGTGACCCTTTGGGCGCGCCGCTGAAGGCGCGCACGAGGTCACGAGAGTTCCAGGGCCGACCCAAGTCCCACAAGCGTCAGGCCCACGATGGCCGTCTTCTGAGCCTTGGGCTCAAGCACCAACCGCATCGTCATCCGCGCTCACAGCACGGATGGAGCATTCGGCATCGGTCAGTTGCCCGCACTGGGATCGAGGAGGGCACCGAGCTCCCGGGCGCTGACCAGCAACGGCGCCGTGCGGGTGATCTGGCGCACGGACCGGATGGCAGGCCCTTGCAGCATCAGCAGGTACGCCATCACCGCGAACAGAGTTCCCGTGCTCATTCGGCCGTTTTGGACCGCGTGGACCGCGACGAGAAGGGCGACGGCCGACGTGACGACGAGTACGACGTTGCCGGCCCACGTGGTGAGGCACTCCCACCGTGTGAGGCGGATATCGGCGTCGCCGCTCATCGCGTCGAGGGCTCGCAAGGACTCGAGGGCCTCTCGGTGGTCGTTTGTCGTCTCCCGGGCGACGAGTCGGTGCACGGTTGCGGCGAGCGCCACCTCGTGCCGGCGGTGCCCGGCCGCGATCGCGCCGACCTGGCTGGCTCCGCCGACGGCGACGACACACAGGGTGACGACGCCCGCAAGCACGACCAGGCCGACGGCCCGGTCAGTCAACGCGAGCACGGCGCACACGCCGATCATCAGCATCCCGCTCACCGTGATGTGGTTCAGCACTCCTTTCAGCCCCTGCTTGACCCGGGTGCAGTCCCCGAGGATCTGAGCGGTCAGGTCGACGGACCCCTCACCACTGACGTCGGAGATCGCGGCGAGAGCAGCCCCGCGGGCATCGCTGACGGTTCGGCCCGCGAAGTGCGCGAAGGCCAGCCGCTCGAAGTGCTCGGCCACGCCTGCGCCGAGGGCGAGTCCCACGAAGGACGCCGACAGCAGCGCGATCGGACCGGTCGTCGCGCTGCCGGTTGAGGCGGCGGAGGAGTGGGCGACGATGGCGGTCAGTGGCAACGGCAACGCCAGCCTGGCTGCCACCAGGAGTGCGCTGAACACCAGTCCGCGCGCCAGCGAGCCACGGTGCCGTGCGGCGTAGGGGAACAGCCCGTCGCGGACCGGCCGTCGGGTCTCGAGTGCGTGGCGGTCCGTCGGCGAGGCTGGTCGAGCCAGCGTGCGGAAGAGGCTCATCGCAGGACCGCCCGGGCGAGAGACACCAGCTCGGTGGTGGCCTCCGGCCAGCGCTCATCCTGGAAGCGGAACGGGACGGCCGCGCGGCGCAGGAGGCAGGTGGAAAGGTGCCAGTCGAGGTCCGGCGGACGCGAGCCGTACCCCCGCACCAAGCTGTCGACCGCCGTCTCCAGCACCTCTCGGTCGCCGGGACGACCGAACGCGAGGTGCGCGGCGAACGAGGCCATGTCGTACGCGGGCGCAGCTCGACAGAGCCGGTCGACGTCGATGAGTGTCAGGCCGTCGGGGCCCTCGAGCAGCTGACCGCCATGGAAGTTGCCGTGGCTGGTGACCGATGGCCCGGGCTCCGGCTGTCTGGACGCCAGCTCGGCTAGCAGCTCAGCCGCATCGTTCTGAAGGCCCGGCACCACGCGCTCCAGGAACGCGACGCGCGAGGTTGCCTTGCGGAGCATGACGTGCGCGGTCGTCGTGGGCACCTCCAGCTGCCGGTCGGCATGCAGGTCGGCGAGGAGGCGACCGGCCGCGTCCGATGACCCCGGTCGCAGCGAAGGCGTCACACCTGGGACCCACCGTTGCACCGTGGTGTGGCGCGCCTTCAGTCTTCCTACGTACGAAGGGGTAGACACCCAGGACAGCTTTCTCGCGACCCGCAGCCCGCTAAGCGCCTGTGCGAAATCCTGGTGGTCCCGGTAGACCTTCAGGACGTGCGGTCCGAATCGGAGCACCCCGCGTCGCCGCGCCCAGTAGCGCAGCAGCTCGGGCTCGGCGTCGGTGACGCAGATGCCCTTCCGCGCCAGTCGGCGGGCCAGCCGCTCGGAGTCGTCGCCGAGGATCGGGAGCCGGACGTCGAGCGGCATCCACTGCACGAGGGCCGACACCTCGGGCAGGTACCCGACCGCATCACGGGCCGGGACCCGCTCAGTGATGCGCCGGACGACACCGCGCCGCAACAGGCGCTGATACTTGTGCTCCAGCTCGCCGTGTGCGCTCGCGTAGGCGACAGCTGTCGACCAGCCGGCGCTGGTGTGCACGCCGTACTGGACGACGACGCTCTTACCGGGCTTGTAGCGGGTCGAGTGCACTCGCACATCGAGGCACCTTCGGTCCAACAAGCTGTCGAGAAGCGGTGTCATCTGCCGTGCGTCCAGCAGCTCCCCCAGCGATGGCAGATCCTGATCGCGCGGAGGGGTCGTCCGCGGCGTCTGAGCCGGCACTCCGGTCGGCACTCCTCCGGCCCGAGCGATCGCGGCGAGGACGGCGGGGGAGGCGCTGACCACCGTCACCTCCCGGCCGCGGAACAGGCACTCCAGCCCTGGCAGGGCCGCCACTTCGTCGGTGTCGTCCAGCCCCGCAGTGGGGTTGTCGACCACGACGGCCCTCGGGTCGGCGGCGATCAGGGACGCGACGGCGAGTCGAAGCCGCTGTCCTGAGGTGATCACCACGCCGCCTTCATCGACCGGTGTGCGGTAACCCTCCGGGAGCTCGGAGACGAAGGCGTGTGCCCCTGCGGTCTGGGCAGCGGAGACGCACAGCGCGTGGTCGTCCGTGCCGATCACCTGTGCCGGTGTCGATCCCTTGAGCACGGCTGGCGCCGAGAGTGTGGCGCAGGGGCCGTGCCTGATCACGGTGACTCGCCTGGCTCACCGGTCGGCCGGGCCAGGCGGGCCAGCCGCTCCGCGCTGGTGAGCTGCGGGCCGAGCCGGGTGATCTGCCGCCCCATCCGCATCATCGGGTAGTGCAGCATCAGCAGGTACGACGAGACCAGGGCCACGTCCGCGGTTCCCAGCCGTCCCGCCACGGAGAACCGGACCGCGAGAATCAGCACCCCGCAGGCGGTGATCGCCAGCACCACCTGGACGGCCACAGCAGTTCGCCCCTTGATCTGGCTGATGATCGCGACCGAGCGGGCCCGGTCGGTGTCCTTGGTCGCCACCTCCTCGCCGGGCGTGGTCGCCGCGCGCAACGCTTCCCCGACGATGCGGCTCTCCCGACCGCGTCGGCGCCGGGACAGCGTGGCCGTGAGATCGGCGCCCACGACTGCGACCCCTAGCGCGAGTGTGAGGCCGACCAGGTACACCAGTCCCAGTATTGGATCCAGAACCAGCAGGACGACGGACACGCCGATCAGAAACAAGCCGTGCTGGAGGATGTGCACCAGCGCGCCCTTCATGCCCAGCCGCAGCCTGGCCGTGTCGGTCACCACTCGGGTGACCACGTCACCTGGGTCTCGCTTCTTAGCCGCGCTGGCCGGGGCGAGCATCAATCCGGTCAGGATGCCCACCCGGGCGTCGTTGATGCCGCGGACGACGTACTTGGCCACCGACACGCGTTGCAGGTACTCGCTGCCCCCGAGCACGATCCCGATCACGACGAGGCAGCCCACCGCCATGACGGTGGGGCTGCCGGCGGTCGGCAGCCACGAGGGCGGGGCCGAACGAGTCGCCCCGGTGGGCGCGGCGTGGTCGACCAACCAGCTCAACGGCCACGGGAGGGCCAGCTGGGCCAGCGTGACCACCACCGACGCCCCCAGGGCGCCGAGCAGTCGGCGTCGATGCGGCCGGGCGAAGGGTCCGAGCCGGGTCCCCGCCACGGCCAGCCGCTCGCGACGCGTCCGGATGCGCGGGTCCGCTACAGAAGCGGTGCCGGTCACGTCAGGGCCAGGTCGTTGCTCAGCCATCGCAGGGCCGACGAAGTGGCGGTGCCCGGGTTGTAGAACAAGTCCGCCACCAGAGCCTGCCTGATCGCCGAGCGCTCACTCGGGTTCGCCAGCCCCGCCTCCACCGCCTCGATCGCCTCGGGCACGTCGGCTACCACAACGCCGCCCTTGCGTCCCCAGGTGTCGAGGTCGAGCCGGGCCCCCTTCTCGAGGGTCAGCGCCAGCAGCTCGGGCACGTCGATGAAAACGATCGGGCGGTCGAGCAGTGCGTACTCATTGGCCACGGAGGACGCGTCTGTGATCAGGAGGTCCGCGATGTAGAGGGTGTGGATCACGTCCGGGTCGCGGACCAGGCGGACGTGCTCGCTCTCCATCGGGGTCAGCCTCTCCCACCAGTCGACCGTGGTGTGCGGGTGGTCGTGCGGCTTGACGAGGATGTCGTACCGGTCGACGGAGGCAAGCTTCGCGATCAGCTCCTCACCCACGGTCTCCATCGAGTTGAACCGCTCGCCTGTCGGCGCGTAAAGAACGACCGGGCGGTCCCCGCTCACGCCGTGCCGCGACAGCATCTGCGCGCGGTCCAGGGAGCCGTCCACGAGCCGGTCCGTCTTCGGGAAGCCGATGTCCAGGCCACGGGGGTCTCCCGCTTCCAGCAGCCCGGCCTCCTCGAAGCCGCGCCTCATGTAGGGCCCGAGCAGGAAGTAGTGGTCCGCCCCTTCCGTCTCCGGACGGATGGCTCGGTTCCGGAACGACATGCCGTGGAAGATCTGGACCCGCTCCCGCACCCGGCGAGGCTCGATGCGGCGGGTATTCGCCGCGAACATCACATCGTAGTCGCGCTTGGCGAGGCTCCCGACCGGCTGCACGACGCCGTCAGGCAGGTCGAACTGGCGATACATCGTCTCGTGGTCGAACAGGTAGCCGCCTGGTGCGTACTCCGACTTGGTACGGGTGCCCCCGGAGAGGGTGATCTGGAAACCGGGCGTCCGTTGCAGCTCGTCGTACACCGGCCTGAAGCACAGGAAGTGGACCGGTGCATAGCCGGAGAACAGGATCTTCACCAGGGGCTCCTCGTGCCTTGGGATACGCCAACGAGATCACGGTCGCAGAGATCGAGAGCATGGGCGATCGAGAGCAGCACCTCCGTGCGGGCTCTTCTGAGATCCTCCGGGAAGTCGATCTCGACCCAGGCGGAGCCCGACACGTCCATGCAGTGGATCCGGTGGTCGGGGGCGATCCGGTTGATCGCCGCCGCCAGCCAGGATCGCTCGCCACCTTCCGCGGCGATCGCGCCGGCCGCCGCGACAGCGTTCAGGGCGGTCGTGGCGGACAGACGAAGAATGCCCACGTTCTCGCCGCTCACGCGGTCTGGGCACAGGTCCTTCGCCATCTCGACGAGACGGCCGTCGAGGACTTCGACCTTCATCTCCTCATCGTCCTCCCCCGAGCCCGAGTCGTACAGCAGTGCGTCGTCACCCACGCTTCCCAGCAGGCGTGGGATCAGGGAAGGGTCGAAGAGCAGGTCGGAGTTCATCACGACCACGTCGTCGTGGATCACGGGTCCAGCCAGCAGGAATGAGTACATGCTGTTGGTCTCGGCGAACCTCGGGTTGACCACGTAGCGCACCCCAGGCCCCACCGTCGACCGCACCTGTTCGTGCTCGTAGCCGACCACGATCGACACGTCGTCGACCCCTGCCTGGGTGAGCGCCCGGACCTGGTGCTGCACCAGCGCGGCCCCGCCAACCTCAACGAGGCATTTCGGGCGACCGTGAGGATCACGTAGTCGTCGGCCTTCCCCGGCCGCCAGGATGATCGCCTGCATATGGGGTTCCTCGCTGTGGTTGCTGCTGCCGCTGCCGCAGTCGCGTTCCCCCGTCGGACATCCTTGGTCGATCTATGGCCCCCACACTGAGTTCTGGTCCTGACTGTCGTGTTGGCCCCCAGTTTCATCACAGTCGGAGGGTTGTTCACGATCGGACTTTGGTACTACGACCCCGCGGCCCAGCCCTCTACAGGGGCGCTACCGGGCAGGCCAGGGGGGTGCCCACTCGGTGATCGCCTCGTCGAGGGCGGCCCCCATCACGGCACCTGGACCGGGGTGTTCCGTGCGACGACCGAGCAGCGAGCCTGGGTCGAGCTGGCGCCGAGAGTGGCGACCTCCTCGGCCTTCTCCGTCGTACGGTCGGCGATCCAGATCTCGACAGCCCCCGCGAGCGCACGCTCGACGGCGATCGCGCGCGCCGCCCCGCCTGCACCGAGGAGCAGGACTCGCTGCCCAGGGATGGCGCGC
>JBKJON010000062.1:0-5451 GCA_046595715.1 Marmoricola sp. | reverse complement strand
TTCGGTGCCGGCCTGGCGCAGCACCTCGAACTCCTCGGAGGAGAGCTGTAGTCGCCACTGGTCGTCGGTCTTGCTCACCTGGTAACCCATGCCCCCACGGTAGTCAGCGGTTCAAGGATGCTTGATTCGGGTATGAACTTGACGAAGGTCGGTGAACGACTGTTCACTGACTCCTCGAGGGAGATCGCCAGCAGGATCCCCGGCACACCAGATCCGGGACACTGGATCCGGTACATCAGGAGGAAACGGACGCATGGTCGCTGAGAAGGTCGCCGAAAAGGTCTCCTGGGCCGGCGTACGCAAGATCGGAGCCAGGCTCACCACCCCCCTCCACCCGGACGACTACCTCTCCCTGATCAACCCTCTGTGGACTGCACGCGAGCTGCGCGGGCGGATCGAGAAGGTCATCCCCGAGACCGAAGACGCTGCCACGATCGTGATCCGCCCCGGCTGGGGCTGGAGCCATGACCACCGACCCGGCCAGTACGTCGGCATCGGGATCCAGGTCAACGGCAAGTTCCACTGGCGCTCCTACTCCGTCTCCTCGCCGCCGAAGCGCTCCGGTCGCACGATCTCCATCACCGTGCGGGCGATGCCGGAGGGCTTCCTCTCCGCTCATCTGGTCTCCGGCCTCGAGCCCGGCACCATCATCCGGCTGGCCGAGCCCAACGGCGACTTCGTGCTGCCGGACCCCCCTCCAGAGAAGATCCTCTTCCTCGTTGCCGGGAGTGGGATCACACCGGTGATGGCGATGCTGCGCACCCTTCACCGTCGCGGCACCATGCCCGACGTGGTGGTTGCCTACAGCTCGCCCACCAAGGACCGGATGATCTTCCGCGACGAGATCGTCGGGCTCAGCGAGAAGCACGAGAAGCTCACGCTCCATGAGCAGCACACAGACTCCGACGGCATGCTCGAGATGAAGGACCTCGATCGCGTGTGCCCGGACTGGAAGGAACGCGCGACCTGGGCCTGTGGTCCGGCGCCGATGCTGGACGCGGCCGAGGAGCACTGGGAGGAAGCGGGCCTCGAGGACAAGCTTCACCTGGAGCGGTTTACCTTGGAGCTCGGCGGGAACGGGGCCGAGGGCGGCACGATCACCTTCCAGAACTCCAACAAGACGGCTGAGGCCGACGGCGCCACCACCATCATGGAGGCAGGCGAGGCAGCCGGGGTCGGGATGCCTTACGGCTGCCGTATGGGGATCTGCCACACCTGCACGATCACCCTCGTCGAGGGCACCGTGCGCGACCTCCGCAGCGGCAACGAGTCATCCGGGCCCAACGAGCCCATCCAGACCTGCGTCACGGCAGCAGCCGGCGACCTCACTCTCGACATCTGACCCAACGACCATCCGTCTGAACGACGAACCCACCGAAGGAGCGACATGGCCATCGCCGATGTCAAGGAGTACACCCATCTCACCCCGGAGGAGGTGGACGAGCTCGGACGTGAGCTCGACGCCATCCGCGCCGATATCGAGGAGTCCCGCGGCGCCGACGACGCGGCCTACATCAACCGGATGATCACCATCCAGCGCAGGCTCCTCGTGGCCGGCCGGATCACCCTGTTCGCCAGCAAGTACAAGCCGGCGTTCTTCGCCGGCGCCGCGATGGTTGGCGTGGCCAAGATCCTGGAGAACATGGAGATCGGCCACAACGTCATGCACGGCCAGTGGGACTGGATGAACGACCCGGAGATCCACTCCAGCACCTGGGAGTGGGACACCGCCCAGCCTGCCGAGCAGTGGAAGCACTCGCACAACTACGTGCACCACCAGTTCACGAACGTGCTCGGCTTCGACAACGACATCGGCTACGGCGTCCTGCGGATGGCGCGCGAGCAGAAGTGGCACCCGGTCAACCTCGGGCAGCCGGTCTACAACGCCGCCCTCGCCTCGCTCTTCCAGTGGGGTGTCGCCCTGCACGACCTCGACCTCGAGGCGATCCGCAAGGGGGAGAAGGATCCCCAGGTCATGAAGAAGCAGCTGGCGCAGATCGGGCGCAAGATCCGGCGCCAGATCGGCAAGGACTACCTCTTCTTCCCGCTGCTGACCGGACCGGCGTTCAGGCAGACCCTCATGGCCAACGCGACCGCGAACCTGATGCGCAACCTGTGGTCCTACATGATCATCTTCTGCGGGCACTTCCCCGACGGTGCGCTGCACTTCACCGAGGAGGAGGTGGAGGACGAGACCCGCGCGGAGTGGTACCTGCGCCAGATGCTCGGCTCGGCCAACTTCACCGGTGGACCGGTCCTGCACATCATGTCGGGCAACCTCGGCTACCAGATCGAGCACCATCTCTTCCCCGACCTGCCGAGCAACCGGTACGCCGAGATCAGCGACCGAGTGCGGCCGCTGTGCGAGAAGTACGGCCTCCCGTACACGACCGGGCCCCTCCACAAGCAGTACGGCCAGGTCCTGCGCACCATCCACAAGCTGGCCCTGCCCAACGGGCTCACCTCCCCCGACCGGCACGACTACCCGGAGACCCCGGAGGTCCCACGGGGCCGTCGCAAGGACGACGCCCGACCGGACCGCCGCACCGAGACCGGGGGCTGGACCTCCAGGGCTACGGCGTGACGGCTGAGCCTCTCGACGACCTCCCGTTCGCCAGCCGGGGCGACCTGGGCCTGGACAGGCGCAAGGTGACACAGTGCGCCCTCAGCCGGATCTGTGGGGTGTGCGGGGAGAGCCTGGCGCGCCCGGTCGCCTTCCTGGGAAGCGCCCTGGAGGCCGATCGCAACGCCTTCCACTTCCCGCCCGCCCACGTCCGCTGTGCCGAGAACGCGCTGGCGGTCTGGGGAGACGCTCACAGCGCCGCGCTCGGTCAGCCGTCCCGGCCGGAGAGCTGGCGGTTGGTGACGACCTCGGGGTTCGAGTACGTCCGGGCCTCGGGGGAGTCCGACGACCTCCGCCCGGTGTTCTCACCGAACTCCGTGATCTCCACGCAGGTCGTCGGCCGCTGAGCCGGCGGCCGGGGGCCTTGAGCAGGGCTGCCAGCAGACCCGTTCCCGTCTAGGGTCTCCTCATGGCCACCCAAGCAGCCGAGGTCGAGGCGGACGGTCAGGCGGTGCGGGTCTCCAGCCCAGACCGGGTGATCTACCCCGCCACCGAGTCGACGCCCGAGGTCACCAAGCTCCAGGTGGTCGAGTACTACCTCAGGGTCGGCGACGGGATCATGCGCGCGCTGCGTGACCGACCGACCGCGCTGGAACGCTGGACGAGCGGGGTGCACGAGGGCATCAAGCTGGCGACCGGACGTGGTGACAAGAGCGACGCCTTCTACAGCAAGCGCGTTCCCAAGGGCGCTCCGGAGTACGTCGAGACGACGCGCGTCACCTTCCCGAGCGGCCGGCCAGCCGACGAGGTGTGCGTCGCCAACCTCGCCACGATCGCGTGGTGCGCCCAGATGGGAACGATCGTCTTCCACCCCTGGCCGACCAGGAGGCGTGACAACGACCATCCCGACGAGCTCCGCATCGACCTCGACCCGCAGCCCGGCACCACCTTCACCGACGCGGTACGCGTGGCTGGCGTGGCCCGCGAGCTGCTGGAGGAGCACGGCATCACCGGCTACGCGAAGACGAGCGGCAACCGCGGCGTGCACATCTACGTGCGCATCGAACCGCGCTGGGACTTCGGCGATGTGCGGCACGCGGCGATCGGTTTCGGCCGCGCGCTCGAGAGGCGCGACGCGGGGGTCACCACCAAGTGGTGGAAGGAGGAGCGCGGCGAGCGGATCTTCGTCGACTTCAACCAGAACTCGCGCGACCGCACCATCGCCTCGGCGTACTCGCTGCGGCCGCTGCCCGGCGCCCCGGTCTCCACGCCGGTGTCCTGGGACGAGCTCTCCGGCCTCACCTCACCCGGCGGGTTCAACCTGTTCACGGTCCCGGACCGGATCTCCGACGGTGATCCGTGGGCCGGGATCGATGACTCCGCCCACTCCCTCGACTCGCTCATCACGCTCTACGAGGAGTCGGGGGAGGGCGAGGCCAACTACCCGCCCGACTACCCGAAGATGCCCGGCGAGCCGCCGCGTGTGCAGCCCTCGAAGAAGGTCGCCTCGCACTGGAACGAGCAGGGCGAGCGGGTCGAGGAGTGACCGGTCGTCGGTGGCCGCTACGGGCCTGAGCCGGTGGGCAGACCAGCGGTCGCGTGGCCGCGACCGGTGGTCTGTGCCCTGCTGGGACTGATCAGGCGACGTCGTAGCGGTCGAGGTTCATGACCTTGTCCCAGGCGGAGACGAAGTCACGAACGAACTTCTCCTTCGCATCGTCGCTCGCGTAGACCTCCGCGACGGCGCGCAGCTCGGAGTTCGAGCCGAACACCAGGTCGTTGCGGCTACCGGTCCACCTCACCTCGCCCGAGGCGTCGCGGCCCTCGTAGGTCTCCTGCGCGTCCGAGGTCGAGGACCACGTGGTTCCCATGTCGAGGAGGTTCACGAAGAAGTCGTTGGTCAACGACCCAGGCGTCTCGGTGAGCACGCCGAGCGAGGACTGGTCGAAGTTCGTGTCCAGCACCCGCAGACCGCCCACGAGCACGGTCATCTCCGGGGCGCTCAGGTCGAGCAGGTTGGCGCGGTCGAGCAGGAGGTACTCGGCCGGCAGCCGGTGGCCCTTGCCGAGGTAGTTGCGGAACCCGTCGGCGGTCGGCTCGAGCGCAGCGAAGGAGTCCGTGTCCGTGTCCTCCTGGGAGGCGTCCGTGCGGCCGGGGGTGAACGGCACGGTGACCTCGTGACCACCGGTCCGAGCAGCCTGCTCGACACCCGCACAGCCCGCGAGCACGATCAGGTCGGCCAGGGACAGCTTCACGCCGCCGGTCTGCGCAGCGTTGAAGCTCTCCTGGATGCCCTCCAGGGTGTGCAGCACCGTCGCGAGCTGGTCGGGGGCGTTGACCTCCCACCCGTTCTGCGGCTCGAGGCGGACGCGGGCCCCGTTGGCGCCACCGCGCTTGTCGCTGCCACGGAAGGTCGACGCCGACGCCCACGCGGTGGAGACCAGCTGGGAGACGGACAGTCCCGAGGCCAGGACCTGCTCCTTGAGGGTGGCGATCTCAGTCGTCCCGACCAGCTCGTGGTCGACCGCGGGGACGGGGTCCTGCCAGAGCAGCGTCTCCTGCGGCACGAGCGGCCCGAGGTAGCGCTGGATCGGCCCCATGTCACGGTGCGTGAGCTTGTACCAGGCCCGCGCGAAGGCGTCAGCGAGCTCTTCGGGGTGCTCGAGGAAGCGGCGCGAGATCGGCTCGTAGATCGGGTCGAACCGCAGCGCGAGGTCGGTCGTCAGCATCGTGGGCGGCCGGGTGAGTGAACCGTCCTCGGGGTCGGGCACGGTGTTGGCCCCGCCACCGTCCTTGGGCTGCCACTGGTTGGCGCCCGCGGGGCTCTTGGTGAGCTCCCACTCGAAGCCGAACAGGTTCTCGAAGTACTGGTTGCTCCACTGTGTGGG
>JBKJON010000470.1:0-4028 GCA_046595715.1 Marmoricola sp. | reverse complement strand
GCTGCGGTCAACGCGGCCACCGGCGGTGTCCTCGGCGAGATCACTGTCGAGGCCACCGCTGCGGGCTATGCCGAGCTGGTGGAGTTCGGCGACAAGCACGCCGTGCTGCGGGCCTGGGCGATCGAGGGAACCGGCGGCCACGGCGCCGGTCTGAGTCGTCACCTGCTGGAGTCCTCCGAGATCGTCATCGAGTTGGATCGCCCGAAGCCGGCCGCGCGCCGCAACGGCGCGAAGTCCGACCCTCTCGACGCGACCCGCGCTGCGCGCGAAGCGACTGCCCGACCGCGGCTGGGACTCCACGCACCGGGGGCGAACGCCAAGCACTGTCAGTGCTCCTGGCCGCCCGCCGCTCAGCGATCAATGCCTGCACTGAAGCCCCCTACCTGCGGACGCTGACCTTCACCCGCCCGGACCGGAACACCTTGAGAACCCCGTGCTCGAAGTGGGCGAGGGTGCCCCGCTTGAACCGGGTGGGCGCCGTGCGGGGGAAGCCGAGCCGCGAGGACGCGGCGCCGCGTCGTAGGTAGGCCTTGAGCACCTTCCCGTGCAGCTCGAACGCGCCGACGCCGTACTTCGCGTAGATGCGACCCTTCTGGAAGCGGCGGGCGCGGCCGCCCGCCACGGAGTACTCCGCGGCGCTAGGCCCGCCGAGGACCGATCGGTAGCCGCCTATCGCCTTCCAGCGCGCCGTGATCGCGGTGTCCCGCGCGCGATGGGCGCCGTTCTGGACGCTGCGCGCCAGCGTCCGGAGGTAGGGGAGCTTCGCGTAGAGGTAGCGACCAGGGCAGGCGGTCTGGCCGACGTCCCGGTGGCCGTTGATGGCCTGCAGCCACCGGTTCTTCACGTAGACCCGCGGTGCGTCGGCCGGGATGTTGTAGAGGGAGAGCTTCCAGGCGAACAAGCGTGCGTAGGCACTCAGAACCGCCTGCGGCGGCGCGGCGATGTCGTAGTTGCCGATCGCAGACATCGCGAAGGACACCTCGTTGTAGCCCAACGTATGGGCCCCGACGACCGGACTGCCGACACCGCCGTAGCGGCCTTCCCAGATGCGGCCGAACCGGTCGACGAGGTAGTTGTAGCCGATGTCGCGCCACCCGCGGGACTGCGTGTGGTAGGCGTAGATCCCTCTCAGCAGCGCCGGCACCTGGGCCGAGGTATAGGTGTTCGCGTTGACCGTGTGGTGGATGAACCCGGCCTTGACGGTGCCGTAGGCCGGCGCCGACTGCTCGCGCAGCCGCTCGTTGGCACCCCACTGTGCACGCGAGTAGATGTACGGCTTCGCGGCGACCTTCATGGCACTCAGCGCCACGGTGTCCTGGACCTCACCAGCACCGGTGACCTGCGGATCGCCGCCGGACGCTGGATCCTCAGGGCCGGCTGGGCCGGGCAGCTTCGAGGTGTCGATGGCAGGAGCTGCCTTTGTCATCGTCCCGGCGCCCGGGTCGATGACGGCGAGCTTCAGGTCGGGCGGCGTGGTCGCGTCCGCGGTCTCGGCACGCATCTGCACGCGGTCCACGTCCCCGATGATCAGGGCGTCGGTGCCGGGACGCTCGTCCCTGGCCTCCTCCTCGGTCGACCCGCCGTCCGGCCCGTGCTCGTCGTGGTACGCCGCGTCCATCCAGCCCGACCAGGTGCCGTTCTTCTCGGTCCGGACCTGCACCGCGAGGTGATCCTCGGCGTACTCGACGCCGTGCTTCCAGGTGACCCCGACCGTCGCGTAGCCGCGCACTGGCTGCGGGTCCGAGAGCGCGACCAGACCCATCGTGTCCGGTGTCCGGCTGGGTGTCGCGGCGGGTGCCTTGTTGGTCTGTCGGCCCGCACCGCGGTCCACGGCGGCACCGGGCGTCTTGTCGGAGATGCCGGTCACCCGGACCTCGCGGACCTGCTGGGTTACCGGGGCTGCGTCGACCTCGGTCTTCTTCGGCGCCTCGACGGGCGTGGCCAGCGCACCCTGCTGCGGGACCCCTGTGGGAGCCATCTCCCCGGCGCTGGCGACGTTGCCGGGCTGCGGAACGACGTCGAGGGTCTCGACACCGGCAGCGGACACACCGACAGCGAGGACGGCAGCCGTGACCAGGGATCGCTGGCACAACGTGATGTAGCGGGTACGGCTGAATCGCAAGAGAAGGCGCTCCATGAGAGGGGAAGTCGTTCACACGAGTACCAAGGGTCACACCCGTTACATGCATCTGGAAAGCGAAGGTCGCGAATTACAAGTGTGTTCTTATTGAATTACACGGCTGTGTTTACTGAGAAACTTACGGCGCGTATCGGATTTCCCGCGGGTCGGCGCAGGCGGCGATCGCCGCAGCCCGGGAGGGCTGCCTCCAGGCGATTGCGATCTGCGCGGAAGACTGTGAGCGTCAACAGCTCACACGTGGCAATGATGAGCCACCCCGGCGTCGTCGTCGACCTCATCAAAGCGCGACGCGGTGACTGCGGGCAGGGCTAGGTGGCCGCACAGGTCTGCCCGCCGGTTCGTCGAGACGCCTGCAAGGACCACTGCTGCAGAATGTCCCGAGATCGGCTACAGCATGTAAATGCTCGACCGACGGCCGGGCACGGAACCAAGATCGATCGCGGGGGTGTGATGCACGTCCTGATGCGTACCGCAAGGGATCGTCATGCGGCGCCGATTTGTTTGGGTCCGAGTTAGCAGCCGCCGGCGGAGTCGAGGGTCCGGCTCTCGAGAAACTCCAGGTCGAAGTCGGCCACGCCGTCGAAGATCGGCAGGTCTCGGGCGAAACTTATCAACATTGGACTCGTGGGGTCCGGTGACCCGGACGCGGATTGACCACGGCCAAGACGGTCGCGACGGTGAGCATGGTCAGCCCGTGCGCGTTAGCCGCCCGGCCAGGGTCGGCACCACGATCGCCGCGGCGACGGTGTGCAGCGTGATCAGGGTGGCCGCGGAGCCGGCGTCGAACCCGAACGTGAGATCCGGCACGAAGGACAGGGCTGTCAGGGCGACCGCCGTGCGCACGAACGTGGTCCGCGGCCGACGCGCCTTGCGCGCCATGACGGCGGCGATGGCCAGGCCGACGAGTGAGAAGACCAGCGTCAGTTCTGTGAACCCGGCGATCGGGATGCTCGGGCCTCTGCCGGTGGCGAACGAGACGCCGGCGGCCGACGCGATAGCCGCGAGCACGGTCGTGGCGACCGAGGCCACGACGGCGGCGGTGACTCCGTGCCTCCATACTGGTCGCTGATCGGCCGGCGGGTTCGGCGCGCTGGGGGTCGTGTGGGTGGGGATCTTCGTCGTGGACATCTCGAGCTCCGTTTCCTCGGCGGACGCCCGGTGCGGCCCGCTCGTATGCCCTCCACGAACTGCCGGGCACGGATCCGACAGGTCGTGGGAAGGAGCTTTCGGTCGATGCCTGGTGGCGCACCAAGCGCCGTCGGTGTGTGTGTGTGTGTGTGCCGGGCGACCGTGCCAGAGCGTCGACCGGGCCGCTGGCCGCTGGGGAACCCCGATCGCGAGGCGTTCTGTGGCAGGTTGTCGTATCGCCGGGACGGCGTTCGTAGTGGGGGTAGAAGGCGGTCATCGGGACCGCCTTGAACTGAGGAGCAGTGGGATGACGCACTACTTATTGACCGTGCACGGCCCCGCCGAAAGAGACGAGTTCGGCAGCTACGGCTCGAAGGAGGAGATGGAAGAGGCGTTCACTGCGACCGGTGCCTTCAACGACACGCTTCACGCCGACGGTTACTGGGTCTTCGCCGGTGGGCTCCAGGCGGCATCGACCGCGACCGTCGTCGACGGCCAGGGTGAGGTGCCGGTGATGACCGACGGCCCCTACCTGGAGACCAAGGAGGTCATCGGGGGGTTTTGGGTCATCGACGCGCCCGACCTCGACGTCGCCCTCAGGCTCGCCGCCGAGGGGTCCAAAGCGTGCCGGGGCAAGGTCGAGGTCCGTCCGTTCGACGGAGTCGCCTGAGCCGGCCCGAACGACGACTCGAAGGCGACAGGGCGGTGCACGGCGGGACGGCGGCCGTCGAGCGGGTCTTCCGTACTCCGTACGGAAGAC
>JBKJON010000292.1:0-4426 GCA_046595715.1 Marmoricola sp. | reverse complement strand
CTCTCCACCTCGAGGTCGGGGTGGCTGCGCTGCTTGTACTCCAACGGGTCGGTGTCGGCCATCATGTGGCCGCGCACGCGGTAGGCGTGGATCATCTCGAGGATGCGCGCCTGCTTGCTGATCTCGTCGTCGTGGTTGGCCGAGATGTCCTTGGACCAGCGGATCGGCTCGTAGGGGATGCGCAGCGAGCGGAAGATGTCGTCGTAGAAGTGGTCCTCGCCGAGGAGCAGTCCGTGCACGATGCGGAGGAACTCGCCACTCTGCGCGCCCTGGATCACCCGGTGGTCGTAGGTCGAGGTCAGGGTCATGATCTTGCTGATCGCGTTGCGGGTGAGAGTCTCCTCGGAGGCGCCCTGAAACTCGGGCGGGTACTCCATCGAGCCGACGCCGATGATGGCGCCCTGGCCCTTCATCAGGCGCGGCACCGAGTGGTTGGTGCCGATGGTGCCCGGGTTGGTCAGGCTGATCGAGGTGCCCTGGAAGTCGGTCACCTGGGGCTTGTTGTTGCGTGCCTTGCGGACGACGTCCTCGTAGGCGGTCCAGAAGTGCGCGAAGTCCATCGACTCCGCTGCCTTGATGCTCGGCACCAGGAGCTGGCGGGTGCCGTCGGGCTTGGCCAGGTCGATGGCGAGGCCGAGGTTGATGTGGGCCGGGGTGATCTGGTTGGGCTTGCCGTCGACCACGTCGAAGCCGACGTTCATCGCGGGCATCGACTTCAGGGCCCGGACCAGCGCGAAGCCGATCAGGTGGGTGAAGGAGACCTTGCCGCCACGGGCGCGGGCGAGGTGGTTGTTGATGACGATGCGGTTGTCCCACAGGAGCTTGACCGGCACCGAGCGCACGCTCGTCGCGGTGGGCACGGTCAGGCTGGCGTCCATGTTCTGCACCGTGCGGGCCGGCGCGCCCTTGAGGACGGTGTAGGTCGGCTCGTCACTGACCTGGGGCTCGTCCGCCTTGGCCGCGTCCTTGGATGACGGCTTGTCGTTGCTGGTCGCGGCGCTCTTGGTGGCACCCTTGCCGCTGTTCTTGCTCTCGGACTGCACGCTCGGTGACTTCTCGGCCTTCTTGTCGGTGGTCTTCTCGTCCGTCTTCTGAACCGTCTGGGTCTTGGACGCCGGCTTGGACTCGGTCCTGGCTGCGGGCTTCGGCTCGGCCAACTTGTCGGACCTGGCGGCGCTCGTTGCAGCCCGGCCCTTGGGCGCGCCGGTGGACTCGGTCACGGTGCCGTGTGCGCCGTTGCTGGAGCCAGAGCCGTTGCTCGTCTCAGCCCCGCTCCTCTCGGCCCCGCTCGTCTCGGCCCCGCTCTTCTGGTCGTCCTGCTTCTGGTGGTCGTGGTCGAAGAAGTCCCACCAGACCTTGTCCACGCTGTCGGGGTCCTTCTGGTACCGCTCGTACATCTCGTCCACGAGCCATTCATTGGCTCCGAATCCCGACATCGAGCTGTCCTCAGTTGACTCGGGCACGGCCAGTTTCGCCTCTTCCAACGCGGGTATGTGTGAGTACCCCGCAAGGCTAGACCCCTGAGCGTCAGAAGCGGAGTCGAGGCTGCCGGGGAGCGCCAAGTTGTCGTGAGGGTCACGTCCCGGGGACGCGGGCCGTTCGTCGGCCCCGGTCGTCCTGGGCCGGGCCTCCGGCGGATGGTGCCTCCGGCAGGATTCGAACCTGCGACACCTGGTACCGGAAACCAGTGCTCTATCCCCTGAGCTACGGAGGCGTGCGCCGACGGCGCGGCCTCGAACACTACCGGGCGATACTCCCGCTCTGACAACCGGCGCCCGCCGATAGGCTGGAGCGGTGAATCCCGCCCAGCTGTCAGCCGTGATCGTCTCTGCCCTCACCAAGCTCAACGAGGACGGCCGTCTGAGCCTGCCTGACGGAGTCCCGGCCACGGTGGTGGTCGAGCGCCCGCGGAGCAAGGAGCACGGGGACTACGCGACCAACGTCGCCCTCCAGCTGGGCAAGAAGGCAGGGTTGAACCCGCGTGCGCTTGCCGGGATGCTCGCCGAGGAGCTGTCCGCGGCCGACGGCATCGGCGGCGTGGACGTGGCCGGCCCGGGCTTCCTGAACATCACCGTCGAGACCGGCGCCCAGGGGCAGGTGGCGGCCGACGTCGTCGCAGCCGGGCACGACTACGGCCAGACCGAGGTCCTCTCCGGGCAGAAGATCAACGTGGAGTTCATCTCGGCCAACCCGACCGGCCCGCTACACCTGGGCCACACCCGGTGGGCTGTCCTGGGGGACGCGATCGGACGTGTCCTCAGCGCCGCCGGTGCCGAGGTCACCCGGGAGTTCTACATCAACGACCGCGGCGTGCAGATGGACCACTTCGCCGACTCGATCATCGCCTCGGCGCTCGGACTGCCCAAGCCCGAGAACGGGTACGCCGGGGCCTACATCGACGAGCTCGCGAAGGCAGTGGAGGCGGCCAGTCCGGGCATCTTCGACCGGCCCGCCGACGAGCGCCGCGCAGCCGTGCGCGCCAAGGGTTACGAGATTCAGCTCGCTGCGCAGCAGCAACAGCTCGAGCTGTTCAACACCCACTTCGACGTCTGGTTCTCTGAGCTCTCCCTGCACGACTCCGGCTCGGTGCCCGAGACGTTGCAGCGGCTGCAGGACCTCGGGCACGTCTACTCCGAAGGTGGCGCGCTGTGGATGCGCACCACCGACTTCGGTGACGACAAGGACCGGGTGCTGATCAAGTCTGACGGCGAGCTGACCTACTTCGCCTCCGACACCGCCTACTACCTGAACAAGCGTGCTCGTGGCTTCGACCACTGCATCTACCTGCTCGGGGCCGACCACCACGGTTACGTGGGTCGGCTGCGGGCGATGGCTGCCTGCGTCGGCGACGACCCCGACCTCACGCTCGACGTGATGATCGGACAGCTGGTCAAGATCGTGCAGGGCGGCGCCGAGATGAAGCTCTCGAAGAGGGCCGGCACCATCGTGACCCTGGATGAGCTGGCCGAGGCGATCGGCGTGGACGCGCTGCGCTACTCCCTGGCCCGTTATCCCGCCGACTCGCCGCTGGTCCTGGACGTCGCCGAGATCACCAAGGCGTCCAACGACAACCCGGTGTACTACGTCCAGTACGCCCATGCGCGCACCTGCCGGATGATGTCGAACGCCTTGGCCCTCGGGATGTCGCTGCCGGCGGACTTCGATCCGGCGCTGCTGTCCCACGAGCGCGACGGCGACCTCCTGCGTGCGCTCGCCGAGTTTCCCCGGGTGGTCGCGAGCGGGGCCGAGCTGAGGGAACCGCACCGGGTCGCGCGCTACCTCGAGAGCACGGCGTCGATCTTCAACCGGTGGTACGACACGAAGGAGTGCCGGATGCTGCCCCAGGGTGACGCGCCGGTCACCCCCGCCAACGAGGCGCGCCTGATGCTGGTGGTGGCGACCCGGACCGTGATCGCCAACGGTCTCGGCCTGCTCGGCGTCTCCGCCCCGGAGCGGATGTAGCCGTGCGGGCTCACGAAGCAGGCTGGGCGCACGCTGCCGTCTCCGTCCGGGGTCCGGCGTGGCTGCGAGAGCCCGAGGACCCCAACGTGCTGGTCACCGAGCTCTGGTCGCAGACCGCCCGCAAGGTCGACGGTGCCCTGGAGGTCGGGGGAGTGCTGATGACCGACCTCGTCGCCGAGCACGGTTCTCCGGCGTACGTCCTGGACGAGGCGGACTTTCGCTCGCGGGCCCGCGCCTTCCGTGACGGCTTCGCGGACTGCGACGTCTACTACGCCGCCAAGGCGTTCCTGTGCACGACAGTCGCCCGGTGGATCGACGAGGAGGGGCTCAGTCTCGACGTCTGCTCGGGCGGCGAGCTCGCGGTCGCGGAGCGAGCCGGCTTCCCGATGGAGCGGGTGGGCTTCCACGGCAACAACAAGACGGTGGCCGAGCTGGCCCGGGCCCTCGAGCTCGGTGTGGGCCGGATCGTCCTCGACTCCTTCCACGAGATCGTCCGGCTGGCCGAGCTCACCCGGGCGCTGGGGGCCACCGCCCGGGTGATGGTGCGCGTCACCGCGGGCGTCGAGGCGCACACGCACGAGTACATCGCCACGGCCCACGAGGACCAGAAGTTCGGCTTCTCCATCAACGCCGGCGACGCCCTGGCCGCGGTGCGCCGCGTCCACGAGGGCGACGGCTTCCACCTGCTCGGGCTGCACAGCCACATCGGCTCGCAGATCTTCGACACCTCCGGCTTCGAGGTCGCGACCCGTCGCGTGCTCGCGCTCCAGGCGCGGGTCCGCGACGAGCTGGGCGTGGAGCTGCCCGAGCTCGACCTCGGCGGCGGGTTCGGGATCGCCTACACCCTCCAGGACGACCCGGCCGACCCCCAGGACCTCGCCTCGGAGCTGACCTCGATCGTCGAGCACGAGTGCCGTGCCCGCGGGTTGGCCGTGCCGGGGCTGGCCATCGAGCCGGGACGGGC
>JBKJON010000274.1:0-4152 GCA_046595715.1 Marmoricola sp. | reverse complement strand
GGCCGGTGACCTCCAAGCCTGGCGGGACCGCCGGGTCGCCGAGCACACCCTGCTCCTGTCCCCCGAAGCGGTGGGGTTCGTCGATGCCCAGGTCGCCGGGTTCGCCCACAAGATCGGCTACGCCGCCCTCGAGCGGCTCGTGAGCGAGGCCACCAACCGGTTCATGCCCGAGAAAGCGACCGCCGACGCCACCAACTCCGCGGATGGTCGCCACATCGGGTTCCACCACGACCAGGTCTCCTTCAACGGCACCACCCGCATCGAAGGCGAGCTCGACCTCGCCGACGCCCTGGACCTCGACGCCGCCCTGACCCAAGGAGCCGAGCAGCTCCGACTCCTCGGATCGGAGAAGTCGTTGGACGTGCGGCGGGCCATGGCCGCCGGCGAGATCGCCCGCCACCAGCTCGCCCTCGACCTCACCACCCACACCGACACCGACCTCGACACTGGGGCTGGGGCTGGGGCCGGCGCTGAGGTTGGCGCTCGCGCCCGGATCGTGGTGTCCGCTCCGAACTGCCGGCCCACCAAGCCACGTCAGGTGGTCCTCCACGTCCACCTCTCCGAGGCCGCCATCACTGGCACCGGGGACGACCTGCACCTCGGCCGGGTGGAGAACACCCGCACCGGCGTCACCGCCGACCAGATCCGCACCTGGTGCGGCAACACCGACACCCAGATCACCGTGAAGCCGGTGATGACCTGAACGAGCACATCGGCACCAACGCCTACGAGGTCCCCGCGAGGCTCGAGGAACAGGCCAGGCTGCTCAACCACACCTGCGTCTTCCCCTGGTGCACCAGGTTGGCCCGCAAGTGCGACAACGAGCACTGCGTCCCCTACCACCAGGGCGGCACCACCTGCTCCTGCAACATCGCCCCCTTGTGTCGAGGGCACCACCGGCTGAAGACCCACACGACCTGGATCTACACCGTCATCGAACCCGGCTCGTTCCTGTGGACCAGCCCCCACGGCTACCAGTTCCTCCGCGACCACACCGGCACCCTCTACGTCTCCGACGACCTCCGACCCCGCAACCTCCACCCACCCGAGATCTGACTCCACTGCCGCGCACCCCGCCGTTGAGCTGCAGCCGGCGGAGGCCACGGCACGTCCACCGTCTCGTTGGCGGGGCTCACCGGGGGCGTGGTCCCGTGTCGAAGGACTATCAGCTCGCAAGCGGATCTACGACCGTGAGCGTGGGTGGCAATGCCCGGGACGCTGAGCGATAGTCCTTCGGCACGCCGGAACCGAGTGCGGGACGCGGGACGGTCAGCGGCCCCGGGGTGCTCGTTAGGCTGTCGCATGGCCAAGAAGAAGAGCGTCGAGAAGCAAGCACGGGCCACCCAGCGGGTGCCTCCCGCCGCCTACGAGGCCGAGCTCTTCCGGTTGCAGGCCGAGCTGGTCAAGGTGCAGGAGTGGGTCAAGGTCGAGGGGAAGCGCATCGTCGTGATCTTCGAGGGACGCGACGCAGCGGGGAAGGGCGGGACGATCAAGCGGATCACCCAGTACCTCAGCCCCCGGGTGGCGCGCATCGAGGCGCTGCCGGCGCCGACGAGCCGGGAGCAGAGCCAGTGGTACTTCCAGCGTTACGTCGAGCTGCTGCCGAGCGCCGGTGAGATCGTGCTCCTCGACCGGTCCTGGTACAACCGCGCCGGCGTCGAGAAGGTGATGGGTTTCTGCACGCCGGCGGAGCACGAGCGGTTCCTGCACCAGACCCCGACCTTCGAGCGGATGCTCGTCGAGGACGGGATCCTTCTCCGCAAGTACTGGTTCTCCGTCAGTGACCATGAGCAGCAACGACGTTTCGAGTCTCGCCTCGCGGACCCGATGAGGCAGTGGAAGCTCTCACCGATGGACCTCGAGTCCATCGAGCGCTGGGAGGACTACTCCCGCGCGAAGGACGAGATGATGGCGCGGACCGATCTTCCGGAGACGCCGTGGTTCGTGGTGGAGAGCGACGTGAAGAAGCGCGCCCGGCTGAACATGATGTCGCACCTCCTCTCGACCATCCCGTACGTCGAGGTGCCGGTGCCCACCCTCGAGCTGCCACCCCGGCCGGAGCCGAAGGGTTACGAGCGACCGCCGCGCGCGCACACCACCTACGTCCCTGACCATGCCAAGTCGCTCTGGAAGCCCAAGGGCTGAGCAACGGCTCAGGAAAGGACCCGGCGGGTCTCCCGGGCGATCTCGGTCTCCTCCGACGCCGTGACGACGACCGTGCTCACCGCGGCCCCGGTGGAGCCGATGTCGGCGTCCGAGGTGGCGGCCAGGTTGGCCTCCCGGTCCAGCACGACACCGAGGTGGGACAGCCCCGAGGCGAGGGCCGACCTGACCTCGGGTTCGTGCTCGCCGATCCCTCCGGTCAGCACCAGCAGGTCGAGCCCGCCGGCGCTCGCCGTCATGGCGCCGATCTCACGTCGCAGCCGGTGCACGAAGACGTCGAAGGCGAGGGCGGCGTCGGCGGAGCCCCCCGAGCGCGCGGCGAGCACGTCGCGCAGGTCGCCCGACGTGCCCGAGAGCCCCTTGAGCCCCGACCTGTGCTCCAGGGCATCGGCCATGTCGACGCGGGAGACGCCGTGCTCCAGCAGCCACATCAACAGGCCTGGGTCCACCGAACCGGAGCGCGTCGCCATCACCAGGCCCTCGACCGGGGTGAACCCCATCGTCGTGTCGACGGAGCGGCCGTCCACCACCGCGGCGAGTGAGGCTCCCGCTCCGAGGTGGCACGAGACCACGCGCAGCTTCGAGAGGTCACGGCCGATCAGGGAGGCTGCGCGGCGTACGGCGTAGGCATGGCTCAGCCCGTGGAAGCCGTAGCGCCGCAGGTTCCACCGCTCGTTCCACTCCCTGGGCAACCCGTAGGTGCGGGCAGCCAGGGGCAGGTCGGAGTGGAAGGTGGTGTCGAAGCAGACGACCTCGGGCAGGTCGGGCAGCAGCTCGCGCACGGCCCGGATCCCGGCCACCGCGCGCGGGTTGTGCAGCGGTGCCAGGTCCTCGATGGAGTGCAGGTGGTCGAGGACGTCGTCGTCCACCAGCACGGACTCGGTCAGCCGCGGGCCGCCGTGCACCACGCGGTGACCGATCGCGTCGACCTCGCCCAGCCCGTCGACGAAGTCGCGGACCGGCTCGAGGTGCTCCTCACCCTCCCACCGCTCCACCGTGGTCGACGCCACCCGCCGGTCGCCGTCGAGGAGCGCGAGCTTCAGGCTGCTCGACCCGGCGTTGACCACCAGGACCCTCACGCCTCAGTCCTCGGGTACGACGGCAGGGGTCCACTTCCAGTGCTGGATCTCCGGCATGTCCTCGCCGTGGGACTGCACGTAGATCTTGTGCTCGATCAGCTTGTTCTTCAGCGTCTCGCGGGCCGCACCCGACGTCGCCTGCAGCCGTGGGACCCGGTCGATGACGTCCATGGCGAGGTCGAACCGGTCGAGCTGGTTCATCACCGTCATGTCGAACGGGGTGGTCGTGGTCCCTTCCTCCTTGTAGCCGCGCACGTGCAGCTCGCTGTGGTTGGTGCGCTTGTAGGTCAGGCGGTGGATCAGCCAGGGATAGCCGTGATAGGCGAAGATCACGGGCTTGTCCTTGGTGAACAGCGCGTCGAAGTCGGCGTCGGAGAGACCGTGCGGGTGCTCACGCTCGTCCTGGAGCCGCATCAGGTCCACCACGTTGACGAACCTGATCCGCAGGTCGGGGAAGAAGTCACGCAGCAGCTCGACGGCGGCGAGCGCCTCCATCGTCGGCACGTCGCCGGCGCTGGCCATCACCACGTCGGGCTCCAGGCCGTTGTCGGTGCTGGCCCATTCCCAGATCCCGATGCCCTTGGTGCAGTGCACGACCGCCTCCTCCATCGTGAGGTACTGCGGTGCGGGCTGCTTGCCCGCGACGATGACGTTGACGTACTGCTTGCTGCGCAGGCAGTGGTCGCCGACCGACAGCAGGGTGTTGGCGTCCGGCGGGAGGTAGACGCGGATGACGTCGGCCTTCTTGTTGACGACGTGGTCGATGAAGCCCGGGTCCTGGTGGGAGAAGCCGTTGTGGTCCTGGCGCCAGACGTGGCTGGTGAGCAGGTAGTTCAAGGATGCGATCGGCCGCCGCCACGGGACCTCAGAGGTCATCTTCAGCCATTTCGCATGCTGGTTGAACATCGAG
>JBKJON010000141.1:0-6403 GCA_046595715.1 Marmoricola sp. | reverse complement strand
GTCGGGAGCGTCGGTCTCGACGATGGCGACAATCTTCTCCGGCGGGCAGGTGAAGTGTGGGATGCCGATGCGGTCGTCGGGACGGTTGATCATCAACGGCCGGCGGTGCGGCGGCAGGGCGGTGCCGTAGTAGATGTCGTGCATGCCTTCGAGTTCCGGCGGCTGTCGTGCGTTGACCTCGAGGATGACCCTGTCGGCCAGATCGATCCAGGTCTTGTTGTTACCCACCGATGAGGACGGGATCAGCTCGCCGTCCTCGGTGATCCCCGTGACCTCCACCAGTGCGACATCGAGCTTGCCGAGGAACCCCTCCCAGGCCATCTGCGCCACGTGCGAGAGGTGAACGTCGATGTACTCCATCGTGCCGGCGTTGATCTTCGCCCTGGTGATCGGGTCGGACTGGTAGGGCAGGCGCAAATCGACGCCGTCGGCATCGGCGAGCGCCCCGTCGAGCTCCGGTGCGGTCGAGGCCCCGGTCCATACGCCGATACGAAAGTCCTCGCCGCGGGAGCGATGTTCGGACATCATGGCCGCCAGTGCCTGGGGTACGGCCTTGGGATAGCCGGCGCCGGTGAAGCCGCTCATGCCGACGTTGTCTCCCGGCCTGATCAGGGCCGCGGCCGCTGAGGCAGACACGACCTTGCTCCTCAACCCACGGTGCGCGATGCGTCCGGCCACGGCTTCCCCTGACTCCTAGAGCCTCCACCTTGTCAGAGACCACGACGGGTCGGTTCCTCGAAGGGCGAGTTCACTGGGCCAGCCCCAGCCGGAAGACCCACTCCTCATCGTTGCGAGGGCACGCGAGCTGCTGCGCAGCTCTGGCCCCTGATGCATGGCGGTCAGCGTGCGGAAGCCGAGCCAAGGTGGGGCACCAGGAGGACCGGGACTCCCCCGCGATCCCTCGGCACAGGAGCCACCGACCGGAATGAGGCGTAACGTCGCTGGTCAGGGGTGTCTTTTGATGCCCGACACGCTGATTGGTCTCGATGGCCCCCGGGAGGCAAACCCATGACAGTTCTCGATCCCACCCATGACGAGGCATCCACCGCGATGGCGGGAAGCAAGCTGGCCGGTCGGGTGGCACTCGTCACCGGTGGCACCCGGGGCATCGGCGCCGCGATCTGTCGAAGCCTCGCCAGCCAGGGTGCCTCGATAGCCGCCGGTTACAGCGGCGACCAGGTCCGGGCAGAAGCCTTCCTCCAGGAGTTCGCCGCGGAGTTCGGTGGCGATTCGAGAGCCACCGTCCACCAGGGCAACGTCGCTCGCCCCGAGGACTGCGACAGGGTCGTCAAGGAAGTACTCGACCAGCACGGCCGGCTCGACATCCTGGTGAACAACGCGGGAATCACCGTCGACAAGATGGCGATGAAGATGTCCGTGGAGGACTGGGACAAAGTCCTCGCCGTGAACCTGTCCGGCTCCTTCTACATGGCACAACCGGCGCTGAAGCACATGGTCGAACGCGGGACCGGCCGCATCATCTTCGTTTCCTCGGTGATCGGCGAGACCGGGAACATCGGCCAGGCCAACTACGCGGCGTCCAAGGCGGGCATGCTCGGGCTGACGAAGACCCTGGCCAAGGAAGCGGCGTTCATCCTCAAGAAGGAAGGCACTCGCGATGACGACGGCGTGGGTATCACCGTGAACACGGTGACACCCGGCTTCGTGGCGACCGAGATGCTGGAGAACGTCCCGGAGAAGGTGCTGGACAAGATCAAGTCCCAGATCCCGATCGGCCGCCTGTGCCGCCCCGAGGAGATTGCCCGCGTGGTCCACTTCCTGGCAGCTGACAACTCGGCCTACATCACCGGACAGGTGTGGGGCGTCAACGGTGGCCTCGACATGTGACGGCGGCCGTCGGCCACGTATTCCAAGCCCTCCCTGAGTCCCATTCATCCGCACGCTGTCGAAGGGGCATACCCCCTCACCCAGGAGACCGAACGATGCAGCCAGCAAGCCGTCCTCGCTCACCCGGCATTGCCGTCCTTGATCGTCTAGGAGTGGTGGAGGACCCGCTGATCGGCGCCGATCCGGTGTCCTTCCTCCGTTCGCTCGCCGCAGCAGCCCCGGCCCTGGCCAAGAACCCGAGGGGTGCCATCGCAGCCAACGCCCGGATGGTGATCGGGCTGGCGGCTGCGGTCCGGGCCGCGGCCGGACGCGCGGTCGGCTTGGAGACCGATGGCCCGGTGTCTCCAGCAAAGGGCGACAAACGGTTCAACGACCTGGCGTACGCCGAGAATCCGGTCTACTTCCTGCTCGCGCAGCAGTACCTCCTGACCGGCCGACTGGTCGATGCGCTGCTGGACGCAGCAGGACTGGAGGCTGGCAAGGACGCCAAGGCGCGATTCGCCGCCAAGTTCATGCTCGACGCCTTGGCACCGACCAATACGCTCCCGGGCAACCCGGCGGTGCTCCGTCAGGCCTTCGATACCGGAGGAAAGAGCCTGCTCCGAGGCGCGAAGAACATGCTGGGCGACATCCGCCACAACGGCGGTTGGCCCTCCCAGGTCGACACCACCGGTTTCGAGGTCGGGGTCAACATGGCCGCCACCCCGGGCTCGGTGGTCTACCGCAGCGAGCTGATCGAGCTGATCCAGTACGAACCACAGGTGAAGCGCGTCCACTCGGTGCCGCTGCTGTTCTGCCCACCCTGGATCAACAAGTACTACATCATGGACCTGGCACCCGGGAAGAGCCTGATCGAGTGGGCCGTCCAACATGGGCACACCTGCTTCGCCATCAGCTACCGCAATCCCGATGCCTCGATGCGGGAGCTTGGTTTCGAGGACTACCTGCGGCAGGGACCGTTGGACGCGGTGCGTGTCGTTCGTGAGATCACCGGCGCTCCGGAGGTCAACACCGTCTCGGTCTGCCTCGGTGGCACGTTGACGGCGATCGCCCTGGCCCACAACGCCGCGATCGGCGACACCTCGATCAAGTCGGCGACCTTCCTGAACACCCACACCGACTTCAGCACCAAAGGGTCGCTCGGCGTGTTCACCGACGAGGCGACGATCGCGGGTCTCGAGAAGAAGATGGCCAAGCGCGGCTACCTCGACTCAGAGCAGATGGCGCACACGTTCGACGCGCTGCGGGCCAACGACCTGGTGTTCGCCTACGTCGTCAACAACTGGCTCCTGGGCAAGCAGCCACCCGCCTTCGACCTCCTGGTGTGGAACAAGGACAGCACCCGGATGCCGGCCAAGATGCACTCGCAGTACCTACGTTCGTGCTACCTGAACAACGAGTTCGCCCAGGGAGAGTTCAAGGTCGACGGGCAGAAGGTGAACCCCGGCAAGGTCGAGGTGGACACCTACGTGCTCTCCGCGATCGATGACCACATCGTCCCGTGGGTCTCGGGGTACAAGACGTCGCGACTGCTCGGCGGCCGCAACCGATTCGTGCTCAGCAGCTCTGGCCACATCGCCGGGATCGTCAACCCGCCCAGCCCGAAGGCAAAGCACTGGGTCAACGAGGACACGCACCCCGAGGACCCACAGGAGTGGAAGGACGGGGCGACGCTGCATGACGGCACCTGGTGGGACGACTGGACCGCGTGGATCGAGGGCCAAGGGGGTCCCCTGGTCGCACCTCCCCGGAAGCTCGGCAGCAAGGAGCACCCACCGATCGAGCCTGCACCCGGCAGCTTCGTCCGCACCCGGGCGTGACGCGGAGGCCCCGCCGCGCAACCTAGGGTTGGCCCCGACCGCTGGACGGCCGGGGCTCGGCTCTCACCCGAAGGCCAGCCCCACGTTGTCCGCGGACTGCTCCGGCGGCGGCTCCATGGCCTCGGCTCCCGAGACTTCCGCCTGACGCGGCGCCGGCTCGGTCACGACCACCACGTCCGGGTCGATGCGCATCACGCTGAACCCGGCGACTGCACCGGCACCGAAGCCTGGTGCGAAGACGCGCACCTGCTCCTTGATGACACCGTCACGGACCGCATCGTGGATGGCCAACGGAATGCTTGCCGACGACGCGTTGCCGACCTCGCTGATGTTGAAGTAGAGACTGTCCTCCGACAGGCCGGCGTCCGCGGCGAGCTGGACCACCATGGTCTTGTTGGCCTGGTGCGGAACGATGAGGTCGATGCTGTCCAGGAGCGACCCCGCGCCACCGTTGGGATCAGGAAGCGCCTTGAGCTCCTCGATCATCTGCGCCAGGTAGCGGCCGGCCAGCGACTTCACCTCAGGTCCGTAGACGGTGATGTTGTTGTCGAAGGCAGGGTTCGGCCAGATGATCGAGTTCACCTCGGAAGCCGGGCCGCTGGCATAGGTCTGCAGGTACTCGATGTCGGGGGCTGCGCCCTCCGGTGCCACTCCGACGACGATGGCAGCGGCACCGTCACCGAAGATCATCCGTGACGGTCTGACGTTTCCGATCTTGTCCGAGAACTTCTCAGCACAGACGACGAGCACCGGACGCTCCACTTCCTGGAGCAACCTGGTGGCCTCGGACAACCCGTAGGGCAGCCCTGCACACGCCGCCACGAGGTCGTAGGAGGCATGGGTCTGCTGGATTCCCAGCTGCCCCGAGATCCAGGTCGCGATCGAGGGAATGAGCCGCGTGCTGGTGCAGGTACAGACGATGACGGCTCCGATGTCCTCCGGTCCGTGGCCGGAACGGGCAAGTGCGCTCTCTGCGGCTCGCAGCGCCATCTCCTCGAGAGTGCCGGAGGTGTAGAGCCGTCGCTCGATCCCGGTCTTGTCACGGATCTCGTCCGCGGTCATCGGAGACCAGTTGTAGGCAGCGTTGCGGATCAGGTCCTCGTTGGTACATGCCTGGTCACCGTGTACGACGGCCAGCGCCTCGATGCGTGGCATCACCGAGAAGTGCGCGCGCACGTCCACAGCCGGGTAGGGCCGCACGGGCGGGGTCGCTTCCCGGGCAGGTGATACGGCCGGACTTGTGACACCGGCCTCCAGCCTCCGCAGGAACTCGCGCACCTGCTGGTCCCGCGGGTGGAACACCACCACGTAGTCGTCGTCGTCGAGCTCGCCTACCTCGACCAGCTCGGCCTTCGCGCGGTCCCAGGGATACTGGTTGTGCAGCACCATCGCCCAGCGATGTAGCGACTCGAGCTCTGGCGCGGCCTCGGCACAGTCGAAGATGTCCTTGAGATCGAAGGTCGGGAAGTCCGGGTCGTAGCCGTTGAGCCGGAACGTGAGGTTGGCGGGCTCGGAGAGGATGTCGGCGACCGTGGGCTTGAGAGCCGACAGCTCGGTGGCGTGGTGCTTGCGGTGTCCGAAAACGTCGAACAGGATCGCGAAGATCCGGTCCTCCGCCTCGGCGTCCCACGACACGGGCAGAGCATCGTAGGCGCTCTTGACCGCAGCGACCTTGCGGTCACCGTCCTCCCACGGGATGAGGATCGGCATGAACACGTCGCCGCGCAGGCGAGGTACGTCGCGCCACCGGGTGGGGCGCTTCTCATACATCGTGAAGGCGTAGCGACCGGTCCAGAACATGTTGAGCGCGACGTCACGCATCAGCTCGTACCGGCTGTGATACCGGCTCTCCGCGATGCGTCCAAGGATGTCCGAACCGGTGGGGGCCTTGGTCTCGAAGTCGCGCCGGATCACGCTGTCCAACTGCTCGAGGCTGTCGACAGCCGACAGATCGAGCTCCGGTACGAAGTTGGAGGGGAAGACGATCTGGTCGTGACGGTTCAGGAGGAATGGCTGCATGGCGGATCCTGTTCGGAGAGGCGGAAGGATGAGTGGAGATCGCTCAGGTCATCGAACGTGGCCTCTACCTGGATCGGCGTGGGCTCGAACGCGATCGCCGACTCGTCGGCCAATCGCAGGTCCCGAGTGAACATGTGTGTGCCTCCATCGATCGAGCCGAAGGTCTTGCGCTCCTCCGGGCTACGCTACGCGCCACCCCACCTCGGTCCCGATAGGTGGCCCGCTTGTTGCAGGGGCATTGAGCTGATTCCGGACATCCACCCCCTGCTCTCCGTGCGGGCTGAGAACACGGCACTGGAAGTGCTCACTCTTCGGCGTCCCGAGGAAGGTGGCCGTAGTGGGGACCACTCACATCGTCGACCTTCCAGACTGGCTCGCCCGCGCTGTTTCCTGGCCCGGTGACGCAACAGCATCGCTTCTCTCGCGGCGGTGATGCCACTGTGGGACAGTGCGACATGGACTACAGCGACGTCATTGCCGCGGCTTTCGTGACGCAACCCGAGGGCACCCCCGTACCTGACGTAGTGGCCGCGGGCACCCCTGCCCGGCGGCTGCGCGACGCGTGCGAGCCGGTGGCCATGCACGCCGTGTGGAGCGCCGAGACCAACGCCGCGCTGGCCGCGCACGGCCTCGACTTCCTGAGCAGCTACATCGGTGGGCGCGGCCAGCGCGGCGTTGGTCTCGGCGCTCCACACGGCGTGCATGGCCACCGGCTC
>JBKJON010000122.1:0-7112 GCA_046595715.1 Marmoricola sp. | reverse complement strand
GTCCTCTGGATGTCGTCGCCGATCGGCCTGGGCCACACTCTGCGCGACGTCGCGATCGTCCGTGCCGTGCGCGGGCCCCGGCCGGAACTGACCCACGGATCGGTCACGAGGGCTCACCCTGATTTCGGTTTGTGCCCCCCAATTTTGGGGCTCGTGGCCCTCGACCCATCTGGGTAACGTGCCGGGAGCGGGTCGCGATCGGCGCCCCGAATGAGCGGAGGTCGGCATGGCTAGCAGGGCGCGACGGACTCGACAGTTGGCTACGGCAACGACGATCGTGGCGCTGGGGGTGGGGGCGCTGGGGGCGCCGGCCGGTGCCGCTGTGGCGGCACCGAGTTCGGACGTGGATGTGCTTCGGGCATCGTTCGCGAGCGATGTCGACGGCGTTGGGCCCTTCCACGGCACTATCCGGGTAACCAGGCGAGAACACCAGGTCGCGCGTGCCGTGATACGGGTACGGTTCGACGCATTCCCGCTGGGCGGGACCTGTGCCGACGGGGTGACTCCGTTCACCGTGGACACGACCATGCGAGGGGCAGGGCCCGCCAAGCTGAGAGTTGGCGACCGCAAGGCCTCCTCTGCAGGCCGGATCCGGTACACCCAAACGATCGTGATCGACAACTGCACCGGTACCGACATCTCCGACAGCATCGCACCACTGCTGAGCCCGGACGCGCAGCCGTTCAGCGTCGCCCTGACCGGTGTTGACGGCCGGGACACCGACCTCCGTCGCGGCATCGGAACCATGACGGGGAACGACTCCCTGGGTGACCCGTTCACCCAGCCACTACCTGCTCGCGGGGTCTTCGGCGAGATCTGACGTCACATCTGCTCAGCTCGCCAGCGTTTCGACGAGCCAGCACTCAACGCCTTCGCAATCACCTTCGCCAAGCGCTGGCCGACGCCAAACGCTGAAGTACCGGCCCAACTTCCCCGAGACGTTCGGGTTGTTGGTAGACGCGGGCGTTTCTGTGCGGCGCGTCGTATCGGGCCGCCTCAGATGAGGCAGGATGCTGGGAGATGAGGTTTGGCATGCTCAGTTCTGTGGCACCTGACGTCATCTGAGCGGGTGGTGCAGGCCCAGCCGAGGATCCCCTGTGCCGCTGCCCCTTTATGTCCCTGCTGCGCTATCCGCAGGTGGCCGTCCGGACCGACCAGGGCGCGACGACGTGGTCAAGGGGCCGCGCCGATTCGTCTGGTTAGACTATCGGCATGACAACCACGCGCACCGCGAGCACGCACTGGGAAGGCAGCCTCTTCGAGGGCGCCGGAAAGGTGGAGATGAAGTCCTCGGGCATCGGCACCTTCGACGTCTCCTGGCCCTCACGCGCCGAACAGGCCAACGGCAAGACCAGCCCCGAGGAGCTGATCGCCGGCGCCCACTTGGCGTGCTTCTCGATGGCACTGTCGAACGGCCTGGCCGACGCGGGCACGCCGCCGACCTCGCTCGACACCTCGGCTGACGTCGAGTTCACGCCCGGCACCGGCATCACCGGCATCAAGCTGACGGTCCGCGGCGTGGTCGAGGGGATGAGCAACGAGGACTTCGTCGCTGCCGCCGAGGACGCCAAGGCCAACTGTCCGGTGAGCCAGGCTCTCACCGGCACCACGATCACCCTGGACGCCGCCCTCGCCTGAGGGCAGCCCTCGGCTCTCGTCGCGAACTCTGTCCAGACTCGGCCTGACAACTCACGGAATGCGGAGACCAGCCCGTCGCCTGCAGTCTTGTGCGATGGCGGATGTCACGCTCTACCAATGCCGATCGGGCCGCAGGCCTTCGCCCACCTCCGCATCACTGTCAACGACATCGAGCGATCACGCGCGTTCTACGACGCCGTGTTCTGGTTGCCGATCGCAATCGAGATGCCGGCAGATGCCGAAGCGACGACGCGTGAGAATCTCTCTTTCCTGTTCCGTGGGGTCACCTATCAACAGGGCGACGCGCTGTTCGGGCTTCGCCCGGTAGGAAACGACACTTTCGACGAAAGACCGCACAGGCCTGGACCACATGAGCTTCGCCGTCGCCGACCGTGCCGGGCTGGAAGACGCAGCGGCCGTGCTGGAGGAGAACGGCGTGCGGCACGGAGGGATCAAGGACGTCGGGGCCGGGTGGATCCTGGAGTTCCGCGACCCGGACAACATCGCCCTCGAGCTGTTCGCGGCGCAAGCGGAGTAGTGCCGAGGTGCGCCTCAGTCAGGTAGCCGGAACTCTTTCAGCGGCGTTCGAGTACGCCCTCACTGCCATCCCGGAAGAATCTAGAACGTGAACGTGCGGGCTGCTGATCGTGGTCGGGCAGCCGGCTCCCCTTGGGTGCCGAGCTGCTCGCGCCGTTCGCCTCTGCGGATCCCCTGCGGATCCCCCGCGGAGGCGGTGCTGTGGTTACCGCACCTTGAACTGGACTCGGGCGATGTCCTCACAGATGGGCACAAACAGGTCCTGGCGAACTCGGTTGTGCTCGGCGTCGACGTCGTAGCACCGGTAGGCCTCCTCGTCGACGAAGTCTGCTGTGATCGAGAAGCCCCAGTTGCCGGGGCGGAGGCCGGCATCGACCCCTACCCGCATGTCCACACACCCTTCGGGCTCGAGTGCGACGATCGCGGCCAGTGCCTGCTCGACGGCCGCACGCGGTACACCCGGGTGCAGCCGGCCAACGACGACATTGCGAATCACCTACCTAGTGTGCACGCCTGGCCGCGACGGAGGCGGTGAGCCGCTGTCGCTCATGTTCGCCCCGACCAATCGACGTCCGCCAACGGCTCCACCGAGGGGGACCCGCCGTCAGCGCGGATCGCGGCAAGAAGCGCGTCGGGATAGTCGCGATACGCCGCGGGTGATGTGGGCGTCAGCTGCCAGCCAGCGCAATCAGCCGGTGCACGTTCGCCTGCAACTGGCCCAGTGACACCCGAGGAAAGCTGACCCACGCGAGCACCGCAGGATCGGTGACTCGCGACCAGGCGTAGGTGTGGAGCGTACGGACACGGGTTTGTGCGTCGTCGAGCAGTGAACCCACAGGGGCTCGCTGACCTGCCCAGCCAGGGGAGCGGTGTCTAGGGTGAGGCCATGCGAGAGCTCGGCCGCGTTGCTTCTGGTCACCCCTATGAGCTGCCCGAGGGGTGGTCCCGTGTCGATGACGGGACGCTCGAGCACGCGTTGGCCCGGACGCTGGGGGCGCTGCGGGTGGAGGTCTCTCAGGACCAGGGAGCCGGCCAGGGCTGGCTGGAGCGTTACTTCGACCCGGATCTGACCCACGCCGGCGCGACGTTCAACGGACTGGACCGGGGGGCCGGCGCAGTGAACCTGATGACGGCCTCGGACCTGTTGGCGGTCACCCTGCTGCACGTGACGGTCGAGCCGCAGCAGGTGCGGCAGCTGCTCGAGGACAACCCGAAGCGCACGTCGGTGACCTCTGGCCTGGCAGCGGTGCCACGCGACGTCGCCCTGACCGACTTCGGATCCGGCACCCACAACATTGCGCAGGCGCTCACCCTCCTGCATGACCTGTACTCCGAGCTGCGCACCACCCCGGACGCCACGTCGGACCGATGGGTGTTCGCCTCGACGCTGTGCGCCCGCAAGCTGCCGCACCTGATGCCGCTGCGCGACGAGGTCGTGTGTGCCTACCTCGCGGGGAAGCCGCTCGACGACGTCGGCGGGCTGGGTCACTTCAAGGTCGACCTGCAGGTGTTCGCGTTCTTGATGTCGCACCCTCAGGTGCGCGCCGACGTCAAGGCGCTGGAGGCGCGTCTGCGTGCCCGTTTCGGGATCCTGATGGAGGGCGTACCGGCTCTGCGGGTGCTGGACGTGGTGCTGCGGAGGGCCGGCATCGACGCTGGCCTGGATCGACCGTCGAGCAAGGCCAAGAACCCGACCTGACCGCAGGTGCCCTGGAAGCCCAGCCCTGGGTTGCCACGCTGCTGCTCGAGCACCCGAACGCGCCTACTCGATCGTGACGACATCGACCGAGATCTCCACCGCCGCAGCCGTCCCGGTGTTCTCGAGCCAGTGGAGGGTGTTGCGGTCCTCGGGCCAGCCGACACCCGGCCCGTAGTCCGTGGTGATTCCCTGTCGATGGTCGGTGATCGTTCCGTGCAGGATGTAGACCATCCCCGGTCTGTCCTGGTGGTCGTGAACCGGGCCGAAGACTCCTCCCGGCTCGATGGTCACCTTTCGCATCCGCAGCTGGCGACCTTCCATCCCCTTAATCTCGGGACCGAGATCAACTGTGGCCAGAAGCTCGACTGCGACGCCCTTCGTCTCCGGCGCCACCTGCTCTTCGCTCATCGTGCTGTCCTTTCCCTGGGACAGGCGTGCGGCCGCAGCCCTGGTCCTTCCGGCGTCCCGACAAGCGATGGCCCGAGCCGGCGGGCGCGGATGACTGTCCATCTCCATGAAAGCCCTCTGGGGTGCCACCTGACCAGCAAGGTCCGCGGGTCCTCATACAGCCACGAGGGACGCCGTTGCGCCGCAGACACGAGAGCGGCGCCCACCGGTGGTGGACGCCGCTCGCATCATGGTGCAGGTCTGCTCGTGCTCAGGCAGCGGCCTCCAGGGCCTTGAACTCCGCCTCGGTGAGCTCGATGCTCGCCGCGGCGGTGTTCGACTCCAGGTGGTCGATGCTCGAGGTGCCCGGGATCGGCAGCATCACCGGCGAGCGCTGGAGCAACCAGGCCAGGGCCAGCTGTGAGGGCGTGGCGTCGTGCTCCCTGGCCGCGTCGGCGAGCGGGCCGTCGTCCTTGGAGAGCGCGCCGGTCGCCAGCGGGAACCACGGGATGAACGCGATGTTCTCCTTGGTGCAGTGGTCGAGCAGCTCCTCGGAGTCGCGCTTGGCGAGGTTGTAGAGGTTCTGCACGGACACGATCTCCGCGGTCTTCTGGGCCTCCTGCAGCTCGGCGACGCTTACCTCGGAGAGGCCGATGTGACGGATCTTGCCCTCGTCCTGCAGCGCCTTCAGCTCGCCGACCTGGTCGGCGGTCGGGTAGTTCGCGTCGATGCGGTGCAGCTGGAACAGGTCGATGCGCTCCACGTCGAGCCGGCGCAGGCTCATCTCGACCTCCTGGCGGAGGTAGGCCGGGTTGCCCAGCGGAGTCCACTCTCCGGGACCCTGGCGGGTCAGACCGGCCTTGGTGGCGATCACGACGTCGTCGGCGTACGGGTGCAGGGCCTCGCGGAGCAGGTCCTCGGCCACGTAGGGGCCGTAGGAGTCTGCGGTGTCGAAGAACGTCACGCCCACCTCGACCGCCCGCTGCAGCACCCGGATGGCCTCGTCGTGGTTCTTCGGCGGACCCCAGACGCCCTCGCCGGGAAGCTGCATGGTGCCGTAGCCCAGACGTACGACGGGAAGGTCTCCGCCGAGGGAGAAGGTGCCGGACGGTGCTGCGAGGTTCTCGTTGCTCATCGGGTGAATCCCTCTTTCACTGGAAGTGCGGCTCTAGTCCCAAGCGGGTGCCGGGGTCGAAACATTCCCCGGGCAGGGGTGCGAAAGCTGCTCAGCCGCGCCGGTCGATGCGCAGCAAGGTGCCGCGGTCGCCGTGCTCCCGGCTCTCCCCGGGGATCAGTCCGGTGCCCTCCAGGAGGGCCGCGACCGCAGCGACCTGGTCGTGCGGTCCGAGCTGGAGGAGGGCGACCCCGCGGTCAGCCAGGTGCGTCTCGATGGCGGCCAGACACTCGCGCACCACCGTCAGTCCGTCGTCACCGCCGTCGATCGCGAGCAAGGGGTCCGCGGGAAACTGCTTCGTCTGTCCCCGGGGGACCCAGGGTGGGTCGGCGATGATCAACGGGAATCTCTCCTTGGCGAAGAGCACCTCGCCGATCAGGCCCAGACGCATCTCGACGCGGGCCCACAGCCCCGCCCGGAAGGCGTTGGCCAGCGTGAGCTGGGCCGCCACCGGATTGACGTCGACACACACGAGCCGTCGGCCGGAGTCAGCGACGGCCAGCAGCCCGATCTGACCCGCCCCGGAGCAGAGCTCGAGGACGTCGCCCTCGGGCAGGTCGGGCAGCAGGTCGGCGGCCCAGCGGGACTGGTGCTCGGTCCAGCTGCGGGGGCGCAGCACCCGCTCGTCGAACGTGATCTGCAGGCCGCCGAAGTTCATGGTCTCCCGCACGACGTCGGTCATCGGATCGCCTTGTGGGTGCTGTCGCACCAGGGCTTGCGCGACGACTTCCCGCACGCGCACACGGCGACCACGGGCCGCGACACGGCGTGCTCCAGACCCTCGTCGTCCAGCACCGTCTCGGCCCCGCGCACCAGCAGCGGCCCACCCGGACAGGTGCGGACCTCCACACCGGGTGTCGCGACGACCTGGCTCACGAGGCCTGGTCCAGCTCGGAGGTCCAGCGGTGCAGCAGCTCGCCGCCTGAAAGGGAGTCGAGGAGCAGACAGCTGGCCGCCCCGAACATCACGTCGTCGCGCAGGACGGGGTCGTCGGCGACCATGTTGCCGCAGATGTCGCTGGACGCCACGTGCTCGTGGACGGCGTCCGCCTCGACGTGCTCGTGGAAGTACGCCGAGACTGTCGGGGAGAGGCCGACCCGCTCGATCCCGGCCGCGATCTTGCGCGAGGGGACCGAGCTGGACGCCTCGAACGCCGCCAGGTGTCCCATGGCCGCACCACGCAGCCGTCGGTTGAGCCCGAACATCGTCATGGCGTTGGTGCAGGCGAGGCTGAGGGCTGAGACCTCGTCGATGTAGGCGCCGTAGGTCGGGTCGAGTCCGGCTGCGTCCAGGGCGTCGGCGTACATCGTGGCGTGAAGGCGCTCCGGGCGTCCGCCGCCGTACTCGTCGTACTGCAGCTCGGCGAGGGCTGCCTTCGCCGGCCCTTCGAGGCGCGGAAGCACGAACGACTGGGCGTCGGACTCCTTGAGCTGTTGGACGCTGCGCTCGCGCAAGTAGTCGAGCAGCTGCGTGCGAGACGCCTTGCGCTGCAGGAACGCGGCAGGGGAAGGGCTGTCGTCGGCAGCGACGAGGTCCAGCAGCTGCGCTCCGACGTCACCGTCAGCGGGGACCACCTCGAGCAGGTCGCGCGTCCCGTCACGGAGCTCCTGCTCGAAGCGGCGCTCGAGGTCGCGACGCAGCCGCAGCAGCCCGAGGTCCCACTCACGGTCGGCCGCG
>JBKJON010000452.1:0-12197 GCA_046595715.1 Marmoricola sp. | reverse complement strand
TTGCCTTGCGGTCGAGCCGGTCGACCTCCACGACCTCAACGCCAGCGGCGTGCAGGTGCCGGCTCAGCGCAGCATCGAAGGGACCCGCATGTACGGTGCTGCGCTGAGCCGGCACCTGCACGCCGCTGGCGTTGAGGTCGTGGAGGTCGACCGGCTCGACCGCAAGGCAAGGCGGGCGCAGCGCGAGTCCGACCCGTTGGACGCCTACTCTGCTGCCCGCGCCGCACTGGCCGGCCGCGCGACCGGCGCACCCAAGGCTCGAGACGGCCGGGTCGAGGCGATCCGGGTGCTGCGCGTGGCCCGAGGCAGCGCGGTTGCCAGCCCCGAGCACGCCACCAAGACCGCAATGCGCCGCTTGGCCCGGCGCCACCAGCTCCTCTCCGAAGAGATCACCGACGCCGACGCCGAGTTCCACACTTTGGTGAGCGTGGCCGCACCACGCTTGATCGCGCTGCCAGGAGTCGGCGCTGAGGTCGCCGGACAACTCCTGACCACCGTCGGCGTCAACCCCGACCGGCTGCATTTCGAGGCGGCGTTCGCGCATCAGTGCGGAGTCGCCCCCATCCCGGCCAGCAGCGGCCGAACCCGTGGTGCTTGCGCACCGACGCTGCGGAGAGGCCGTTCACGGTGGCGGTGGCGATCCAGCGTTGGATCTTTGAGAGCAGGATCTTGGCCATCGGCCGGCGACCGAACGCCGGCCTGAAGAGCTTGTCCAGGTAGGACCGGTACGCCGCGAGGTTGGAGGTCTCGACGTGCTTGGAGGGCACCCCACGGTCTCGACGTACTCGGCGAAAGTGACCTGGCCGCGTGAGTGGTCGTGTCGGCACCAACGTGACTCTTGTGCCGGTGGTCTTGGGTCAGGGGGTGATGACGACCTGGCCACGGACCTTGCCTGCCTCGAGTTGCCGGACCGCGTCGGGGACCTCGGCGAGGGAGTACGACCGTTCGATGCGGGGTGTCAGTTCTCCAGTGGTGGCGAGTTTCGCGAGACGATCGAGCCCGGAGTAGTGCTCCTTGTTCAGGATCGACGTCAACCTCTGCGAAACGATCGGTGACAAGGCAGCGGCCATCAGCTGGCGACCCAGGCCGGGGCTCCACTTGCTGCCGCTCTCACCACCGACGATGACAAGAGTCCCCTTCGGCTGAAGGGCCCTGCGCAGGCGCGACACCGATGTCATGCCGCCGATGTCCACGACCGCGTCGTACCTGTGCGAGCCGTCGGCGAAGTCGTCTCGGGTGTAGTCGATGACGTGTTGGGCACCAAGTGCGGTGACCAGCTCAGCCTTGGAGCCGCTGGCTACGCCGGTGACAGTCGCCCCCATCGCGACGGCGATCTGCACGGCGTAGGTCCCTACACCCCCCGAGGCCCCCACGATGAGCACGTTCGACGCACCCGTGACGCCGGCCGCGTCCAAGGCACGCACGGCGGTCAGCCCGGAGATGGGCATGGCGGCTGCTTGTTCGAAGGTGAGGTTCGCCGGCTTGTGGCTGAGCTTGTCCTCGCGGGCAACGGCGTACTCGGCGAATGAGCCCTTGGCGATGCCGAAGACCTCATCGCCGACGGTGAACCGGGTGACTCCGGCGCCGGTGGCGGTGACGGTCCCGGCGACGTCCTGGCCCGGAACGGGGTTCTTCGGTTTGAGAAACCCGAAGCCCGCGAGACGGATGAGGTAGGGCTCCCCGGTCATGAGATGGAGCACGCCGCGCGCGATTCCTGCTGCCTGGACTCTGACGAGCACTTCGTCGTCGCCTGGCGACGGCTCCTCGATCTCGCGGAGCCGCAGCACGTCGGCCGATCCATACCTGTCCTGCGTGATCGCCTTCATGGTCCTCCTCCGTGGCGTTGTGTTCATGTCACTATCCCTCTGCTTGGGTTTCACGGGTTGGCGAGTCTGTCCAGCTACAGAACCCGGAGCTCGTCGTGAGTGGTTGGGGCAGTTACCGGTCCGCCACGTCGTTGACCCTCCCGGGGTCGGCGACGCTGGGGCGCCGGGGAGGGCAGCGGCTCTGGGCGGTCCTGTGAGATCGGCTCAGACCGGCGGGTGCGGGTCGTACTGGATGCCGCGGCGGACCTCGCGTGCGCGTTCGATGCCGGCTAGGCGGGCGACCAGGTGCAGGGCCATGTCGATGCCGGCGGAGACTCCGGCGCTGGTGATCAGGTCACCGTCGTCGACGAACCGGGCGGCGACATCGGTCTTGATGGTGGGGTCGATCTCGGAGAGGAGGTTCAGTGAGGCCCAGTGCGTAGTCGCCGGCCGACCTTTCAACAGTCCCGCCGCGGCGTACACGAGGCTCCCGGTGCACACCGAGGCCATCAGCGGGACCGCTGCGCGTTGCTTTCGGATCCAGTCGAGATGTTCGGGGTCGCGCAGCAGACGTCGGGTGCCGTGTCCACCGGGGTGGATCAGGACGTCGAGGACGGGGGCGTCCTCGAGGGAGTGGTGAGCACCCAGGACGAGGTTCTTCGCGCCGATGACGTCCGCGCCACCGTCAGACAGGCACGAGACCGACCACCCGTCCTCGGGGTGGTGCCGGGTCCAGTACGCGAGAACCTCCCAGGGGCCGACGGCGTCGAGCTCCTCGACGCCGTCGAAGAGGAGCAGCCCTATGTGGTGCTGCGCAGAGGTGTCCTCGACGCTGACGGTGTCAGGGCGAGGGTCGGGGTGAGATTGGCTCTGCATGTGAGGCCTCCTGGCCTTGCGTGGTCGATGGCACCGACTGTTCGGGGACAGGGCGCCCCCATGCGGCTGCTTTCAGCCTCACGGTCGGACCGACGCATCGCCCCGGCCAAAGAGCCGGGTTTGCCCGGGGGCTACTCGGTCCGTGCAGTAGTACGGTCACAGCGTGCTAGTCGGCCGTGATCTCGAGACCGCGCACCTGGCCGGACTCCTCGAACAAGCTCGTCAGGGGTCCTCGGGCAGCCTGGTCGTCCGGGGTGAACCAGGTGTCGGCAAGTCGGCCCTGCTGGAGGAGCTGGTTGCCGGCGCGGGTGAGGTCCTGGCGTTGCGGACCCAGGGTCTCGAGGCCGAGTCGCCCCTGGCGTTTGCGGCGCTGCACCGTTTGCTGCTCCCAGTAATGCGCCTACGCGAGCAGCTCCCCGATCCACAGGCCCGGGCACTGCGCGTCGCGTTCGGCGAGGAAGACGGCCCCTCGATCGAGCCGTTCCTTGTCGTTGTCGCGACGTTGTCGATGCTGACGGCAGCCGCCGAGGAAAGCACCGTGCTGTGTGTCGTAGAGGACGCGCACTGGCTCGACTCCGCGTCCGCGGACGCGCTGCTGTTCTGTGTACGCCGTCTCGGCGCGGATCGCGTACTCGTGGTGTTCTCGGCCCGCGACGGGGCAGAGAACCCCTTCCGCCCAGACGGCATCGGTGAGCTACAGCTGACCGGGCTCGACCCGACTGCTGCCCGGGAGCTGCTCGACCAACGCCTGGGAGACGCGCGCGCGCAGGAGGTCACCGAACGGCTCATCGCAGAGAGCGGCGGCAACCCACTGGCACTGCTGGAGCTACCCACCGAGCTCAGCCCCGGTCAGCTCGGCGGGTCCTCGCCACTGCCGGCGCAGCTGCAGCTCACCACCCGCGTCGAACGCGCCTTCCTCGACCGCAGCCGACTGCTGCCGCCGCCAGTACAGTCGCTGCTGCTGCTCGCGGCCGCCGACGACACCGGCGACCCGGCAGTCCTCCGCCGAGCGGCATCGACCCTTGAGTTGGGCGAGCAGGCTCTGGAGGCCGCCATCGCCTCCGGGCTCCTCATCGCCGGCGCAGAGTCGGTGAAGGTGCGACACCCACTCGTGCGCTCGGCGCTCTACCAGGCCGCCACCGGGGAGCAACGACGAACGGTGCACCATGCGTTGGCCAAAGCCTTGGCCGGCTTCGGAGACTCCGACCGTGAAACATGGCATCGCGCCGCCGCCGCCGAGGGACCTGACCCCGAGGTCATGGCGGCACTCGAGGGCCTCGCTTCCCGCGCGGAGCGCCGCGGAGGCTACGCCGCCGCGATGACCGCCTACCAACGGGCCGCGGCACTGAGCGGTGAGGCGCCGGAGCGTGCCGTGCTGACATTCGCTGCTGCTCGCACGGCCTGGGCCAGCGGGCAGGCTGCCGCGTCCCGGATGCTGCTCTCCACCGCACGGGCTGCCGCCACCGACCCAGTCCTGCTCAGTGACATCGCGCGACTGAGAGGACACATCGAGGTCAACATCGGCTCAGCGACCGACGCCCACCAGATCTTCATCGACGCCGCACACGCCGTCCACGACACCGACCCTCTACGTGCCCTGGAGATAGCCGTCGCCGCCGCCATCATGCGCACCTACGCGGTCGACAGCGGCGCCGCCCTTCCGTCCGGAGACATCTTCGTGGAGCCCTCGGCGGAGGACACCCCTCGAACCAGCTGCCTCAAGCGGATGCTCGTCGCCATGACTCTGACGACCGAGGAAGACTGGTCCGGAGCCGTCGCTGCCCTCGACTCTGCCCTGTCGAGCGCGGAGAAGGTCGAAGACCTCGCCGTGCTGGGGAACCTCGGCAACGCCGCTCTTCAGCTGGGTGATGACTCTGCCCAACAGCACTTCTACACGCTCGCACTCTCGCGAGCCCGGGACCGCGGCGCAGTCACGTCAGTGGTCTACGCCCTCCAGCGGCTGTGCTTCGGGCATCTCGCCGCCGGGGACCTCGCCGCCGTTCGCACCAACGCAGAGGAAGCACTCGCGCTCGGGCGGAGCATCGGCGAGCGCGCGATGACTGCCCCTCCGATGGCCTGGCTGACCCTGCTCGCAGCGCTGCAGGACCGAGACGACTACGACACCCGCCTGCGAGACCTGGACGAGGTCGTGGCGGCGTGCCCTCTGGGCATCCTGACCGACCCCGTGCACGACCTCACCCGTTGGGCCAAGGGGATCCGCGCCGCCAGTGCCGGGGACACCTTCGGCTCCCTTCATCACCTCAGCCGGTTCCGACTCCCCGTGTTGGCCCGGATGGCGGCCGTTGAGCGCATCGACGCAGCGGTACGAGGCGGCGAACCCGACCTTGCCCGCCGGTGGATCGAGGAGCTCGCTGGCTTCGCGGAGGCCACTGGCAGGGCATGGGCCCTGGCTGCAGTCGCTTACGGGCGCGCCATGACGAATGGGGAGGCGGACGAAGTGGAGGCTCTGTTCCAAGACGCGCTGTCCCACCACCAACGCGCCGCTCGCCGTCTGGACGAGGCTCGCACCCATCTCGCCTACGGGGAGTGGCTGCGTCGCACCCAGCGTCGTGTCGACGCCCGCCAACACTTGCGGCACGCCCTGGAGGCCTTCGGCGACGAGCACGCCGAAACGCTCGTCCGCCGCGCCACCCAAGAGCTGCGCGCCTCAGGCGAGACAGCGCGCAAACGCGACGTCTCCACCCAGGTGCAGCTCACCCCGATGGAGCTCAAGGTCGCCCAACTCGTGGCCTCCGGGCTCTCCAACAAAGACGTCGCAGCGCAGATCTGGGTGTCCCCACGCACCGTGGCCTTTCACCTGCGCAACGTGTTCGCCAAGGCAGGAGTCACCTCGCGCGGTGAGCTCGCCCAGCTCGAGCTCACTTAGCTAGGCGCCACCCGCGCGGGGTGCGCCAGGCGGTGCCGGCGTACCTGCTGCGCGACGTCCTCATCGACCAGGTCGGTGTTGAGGGCGATCGCGGCCGCTGACCCTTCGCCAGCGGCGGTGATGACCTGAGCGCGCGGGTTCCCCGCGTTACCGGCCACCCACACCCCGGGCACGCTCGTAGCCCCCGTGCTGCCCGCCGTGACCCAACCCTCGGCGTCGACGACACAGCCCAGGTCGACCAAGAGTTCGGCGTTCGGCACGAACCGTGGCCGCACGAACACCGCCGCCCGCTCCACCACAAGGCCGTCCGCCACCTCGAGACCACACAGCTCGTCGTCCTCCACCACGACCCGCGCCACGTGGCCTTCGACCACTCTGACCCCTCGTGCGCCCAGCTGTTCGCGCTGCGCTTCGCTGAGGCTTGTCGTATGAGCGAAGTAGGCGACGTCGACCGACCACTGTGCGATGAGCAGCGCATGGGCGACCGACTCAGCTGACCCGCCCAGCACACCGAGCGGCTGGTCGCGTACCTCGTAGCCGTGGCAGTACGGGCAGTGCAGTACGTCGCGGCCCCACCGTGCCCACAACCCGGCGACGTCCGGTAGCTCATCGCGCAGGCCCGTCGCGACCACGACCCGCCTGGCGGTCAACCGGTCCCCATTCTCGAGCAGAACCTCGAACCCTGACTCGGCCGTCCCCGACACTGCAGACACGGTCCCGGCGACCAGCTCGGCGCCGTAGGCCGTCACCTCGGCACGCCCTGCGGTGAGGAGGTCACGCGGTGGCATGCCGTCACGGGACAGGTAGCCGTGCATGTGTGCCGCGGGGGCGTTGCGCGGTGCCCCGGCATCGATCACAGCCACGCTGCGGCGCGCCCTGGCGAGTACGAGCGCCGCCGAAAGGCCCGCCGCACCGCCGCCGATGACCACCACGTCGTACCCGTCCATGTCAGCGACACTGCACCCGAGGATCCCTTCGTGGCAACCGGTGTGGCTCCCGGCCCAGCTTTGTGCGTGCAGCGACGCGGCATGTGGCTGGACTCGCGGTTCCCGACGGCCGGTCTCTGAGGTGGTCACCCGGCAATCCCGGCCATCTGACCGGGGTGAGCAAACCCATCTCCGTCCACGCTCGACAGCAGAAACCACTTCTGTGAGAGCGAGACCATCATGAGCGTCGACATCCACCCCGTCAGCCACCGAGACGACACCACTGCATCGTCCACCGGGCCGAGGACCGGCCCGGTGGGCCGCATCATTGCCGGATCCCTCGCCGCCGGCGCCGTGGCGGCTTTGGTGCTCAGCCTCGTCGTCTTTGCCGGCGGCACCGAGAGCGTCATCACGGGCTCGGTACTCACGGGCTTCGCGTTCGGTTGGGCGCTGATCGCGGCGCTCACCAGCGTTTACACCACCCGGCCGCAGCGCTGGGCGTTCGTCCCAGCAGCCGTCATGGGCGCCACCGGCGTCGCGCTGGTGGTGTTCACCCCCGGATCTGACGCCATGAGCCGGCTGAGCTGGGTGTGGCCGCCGGTCGTGGCGGCGATGGCGGTGTGGATCTTCGTCCAGGTCCGTCGGTCCGTGACCGGCGCGGGACGTTGGATGCTCATCCCCGTCGTGGTCGTCCTGGGACTCGCGCCCGTGGGCACCACCTACGAGAACATCGCGGAGCGCAGTGACCAGGGCACCTACCCCGCCACCGGAGACAGCTACCAGGTCAACGGCCACCGGATGCACCTGGACTGCCACGGCAACGGCGGCCCCACCGTCGTTCTGTTCAACGGCATGGGCGAGACCTCCGCCACCTGGGCCAGGATCGCCGGCCCAGTCGACCAGACCACCCGCGTCTGCGCCTACGACCGACCCGGACAGGGCTGGAGCGAAGCCACCACCCACCCTCAGGACGGCGTCGCAGCTGCCAAAGACCTGCGCACCCTGCTCGCCACCGCCGGCGAGACCGGCCCCTTCGTACTGGTCGGACACTCCACCGGCGGCACCTACGCCATGAACTACGCCCACCGGTACCCCGCGCAGGTCGCAGGCATGGTGCTGCTGGACAGCTCCAGCCCCTACCAGCTCACCAAGGTCGCCGCCTACCCCGGCCAGTACGCCCTCATGCGCCGCGGCCTCGCGCTGCTGCCCACCATGGCCCGTCTCGGTGTGGCCCGGCTGGCCCCCGCCCCGGACCTGCCCGCCCCGGCGGGTGCCCAGGTCCAGGCGCTGACGTCGACGGCGGAGTCCGCCCGGAACGGACGTGACGAGATCTCCGTTGCTCCCCGCGTCTTCGCCCAGGCTCAGGCCCTGACCACGCTGGACGACCGTCCACTGGCGGTGCTGACCACCTCCGAGTCCCTCACCGGCGCCGGCTGGGCAGACGCCCAGAACCAGCTCGCCGGACTCTCGACCAACCGCGTCCACCGCACCGTGCGCTCCACCCACGCCGGACTCGTCGTCGACAAGGCACCCGCAGCCGCGGCAGTCCGAGCCGTCAACGAGGTCCTCTCCGCGGTCCGGACCGGCACCCCCATGGAGCAGAGATGAAGACACACCCACCAGCGCAATTGACCCAACCAGCCCGAACCCGACCAGAGGAGTTCCGATGACACACACCAGCCACCACACCCAGACCGCCCACCCCGCACCCCTGACCACTGCGGCCACCCACAGCGGCCACCACCCCGCACCCCATGACGAAGCGGTCCGAGAGGACAGCGGCCCCGAGAAGTCCTGGGCGCTGCTCGCGGTCGCCCTGGCCGCCCAGATCCTGGTCGTCCTCGACATCTCGGTCGTCAACACCGCGCTGCCCTCCATCGGCAGCGCGCTGCACCTCCAAGGCAGCCAGCTCGCCTGGCTGGTCACCGCCTACCTGATGATGTCCGGCGGCGGCCTGTTGCTGGGCGGCCGGGTCGCCGACCTGCTCTCTCGGCGTCGGGTGTTCTTGACCGGGTTGAGCCTGTTCACCGTCGCCTCCCTGGTCAGCGGGTTCGCTGACTCCGGCAGCCAGCTCGTCGCGGCCCGCGCCGTCCAGGGCCTCAGCGCAGCGCTGCTCACCCCCTCAGCGCTCTCGCTGATCATGACCACCTACGCCGGCGCCCAGCGCAAGACCGCACTCGCCATGTGGGGCGCCGTGGGCAGCCTCGGTGTCGCGGCCGGTGTCCTCCTCGGAGGGGCGCTGACCACCTGGGCCGGCTGGCAGGCCATCTTCTGGATCAACGTCCCCATCGGCGTCCTCGCCCTGCTCATCGGAGGCCGCATCATCGCCAAGGACACCGCACCGCGACCAAGTGCCCGCGACTTCGACCTCCCCGGCGCGGTGGCCGTCGTCGGCGGGCTCGCCACGCTCATCTACGGCGTCTCCGGCACCACCACCCATGGCTGGGCCTCGGTCCAGACCGTGACCTCGCTGGCCATCTCAGCGGTCCTGCTGGGGACCTTCCTCAAGCTCGAGCAGCGCGCCTCCAAGCCGCTGTTTCCGCCGCACATCTGGAAGCTCCAGGCCCTCGTCTCAGGCACCACGGTGATGCTCGGCGTCACCGGCATCCTGGTCGGCACGGTCTTCTTGACCTCGATCTTCGTCCAGACGGTGCTCGGCTTCTCCCCCCTGGAGACCGGGCTCGGCTTCCTGCCGTTCGCGTTCGCCATCACTGCCGGGACCGTGGTCGCCAAACACTTGCTGGGCCACCTCTCGCCACGCGTCACGGCGACCGTCGGACTGCTCATCACCGTCGCCTCGTCGGTGTGGCTGTCCACCGCCGGCAGCGACGCGCACTTCGCGACCGACATCCTTCCCGGCCTCTCCGCGCTTGGTCTCGGTGTCGGCATGGTGTTCGTTCCCGTCTCGGTGACCTCGATGGCCGGCATCCCCGCCTCCCACGCAGGGGTCGCCTCGGGGTTCCTGATGACCGGCCACGAGATCGGCGCCGCCCTCGGTGTCGCCATTCTGTCCGCGGTCGCCAGCAGCGCCGGCTCGCTCGTCACCGCGACCGGTGCGGCCGACGCGTTCTCGGCCGGGTTCCTCGGCGCCGCCGTGATGGGCGCCGTCTTCGCGGTCTTCGCACTGCTCCGGATGCCCGCAAGCAAGGTGAGCGGCGGCGGTGGCCACATGCACCTGCACTGAGGCGACACATCTCGGCCGCGTCACCTCAGCATCGCAACCGACGTCCCCGACTCGACTGCCGAGTCTGGGGACGTCGGAGCGTTCGATCACGCGAACGGGCCACGGCCCGGAGTCGTCGGTAAGCGCAGGGAGATCAAGCCGCCGCAGCCGCGTCGTGCTGCTGCACTGTTGCGGAGTCTCGCTTCTCATCGGCGGCTCATCTGGCGTGGCCAGACTGCGAACAAGTCCGTCGATGGATGTGGAGAGGAACCGGCATGTTGCCTGGATCTGGAACGTTCACAAGAGGCGCAACCGGGCTCGCGTCCGCCGTGCTGGTCAGTCTCGCCCTTGCCGCCTGCAGTAGCGGGGCCACCAACGACACCCCGGTTGAGAAGGCCGTCAGCACACCCTTCGATCCCACCAACTTCGGCGAGCCTGCGCGCGGCACCAATCCGTATCTCCCGATCCGGCCGGGGACACAGTCTGTGCGAGTGGGCACGACCGAGGTCGGTGGTCGGGCGGTTCCCCATCAGGTCACCACGACTGTCACCGACGCGTACCGCGTCATCGACGGCGTCAAGGCGGTCCTGATGCTGGACCACGAGGTCGACGGTGGTCAGGTGACCCAGGAGTCCCTCGACTACGTCGCGGAGGACAAGGCCGGCAACGTATGGCTGTTGGGCGGCTACACCGAGGAGTACGAGGGTGGACGATTCGTCTCGGCCACTGATGCATGGCTGCAGGGTGTCAACGGCGCCAAGGCTGGAATCTTGGTGCCGGCCCGACCCAAGGTCGCCACGCCGCTGTACGCGGTCGCCCAGCCCGACGCCGAGGAGGGCGACGTCGCCGAGGTGATCAAGGTCGGGACCAAGCGGTGTGTTCCGTTCGACTGCTTCAACGACGTGTTGGTGGTGCGCGAGGGCAAGGCCTCGGCGCCGGACAACGAGTTCAAGTACTACGCGAAAGACGTCGGCCAGATCGACAACGTGCCCCGGGGGGACAGCGTGCACAAGGACGTCGAACAGCTGGTCAACCTGAGCAAGCTCAGCCACCAAGCGCTCACAGAGTTCAGTGCCGAGGCTCTCAAGCTCGACCGCAGCGCCGCCAAGCAGTCGCCCAAGGTTTTCGGCAAGGGGATGGCGAGTCGTGGGCAGTCCTGACCTGCTCGAGGTGTGTGGCCTGGAGAAGTCCTACGACCGCACCGCAAGCGCTTCACCTGTGCTGCGGGGCGCGTCCTTTGCCCTGAGACGGGGCGAGGTAGCCAGCCTCATGGGCAGTTCAGGGGCTGGCAAGTCGACCCTCCTCGCCATTCTGGCCGGCTTGATGCTCCCCGACGCTGGCTCGGTGAGCGTGAACGGGCGGCTGATCACTGAGCTCGACGAGACTGGTCGAGCAGCCCTGCGCAGCAGTGACATCGGTGTCGTGTTGCAGAGTGACAACTTGATCCCGTTCCTGAGCGCTGTGGAGAACGTCGAGCTCGCGATCACCCTGGAGGGGGGCAGCAACGCGGGAGGGCGAGCGCGAAGTCTGCTCGGGGAGCTGGGTCTGGCGGCCCGGGCCGACGACTACCCTCGCCGGTTGTCGGGCGGTGAGGCGCAACGGGTCGCGCTGGCGGTGGCGCTGGCCAACGATCCACAGCTGTTGCTCGCCGACGAGGTCACCGGGGAGCTGGACAGTGTCAGCGCCGACCTCGTTGCCGACGGCATCCTGGCTGCGTCGGCCGACCGGGGGCTGACCGTGCTGCTGATCACGCACAGCCACCCACTCGCCGAGCGTGCGGAGCGTCGACTCCATCTGGTGGAGGGAACGGTGCGGACTTCATGAGCGCAGAGCGCGGGGCAGACGTGATCGTCGAGGCCGTCAGCAAGCACTTCGAGACGGACGCGGGCCTGGTGCGGGCGGTCGACGGGGTGTCGATGCGTGTTGCCCCTGGGGCGAGCCTGGCCATCGAGGGGAGATCGGGCAGTGGCAAGTCCACGTTGTTGTCCCTGGTCGGGGCCTTGGAGCTGCCCACGGTCGGAACGGTGAGCATCGCGGGCCGGGTTGTCTCGGGGCTGAGCAGGGCCGAGCGCGCACGGGTACGCCGGGAAAGCATCGGGTTCGTGTTCCAGAACGATGACCTGCAGCCCTTCCTCACAGCGGGGGAGAACGTCGCGATCTCGCTCGCGCTCGCGGGCGATCACAACGGTTACCAGCGCGCCTACGACTTGCTGGACGGTCTCGGGCTGGCCGGCCTCTCGGGGCGTTTCCCCGATGAGCTGTCCGGGGGGGAGCGGCAGCGAGTCGCGGTCGCGCGGGCCCTGGTGCACCGGCCAAGGCTGATCCTCGCCGACGAGCCGACCGGCGCGCTCGACACACAGAGCTCGGAGACCGTCATCGACCTGCTGCTCGCCGCTCAGGCGGAGACAGGAGCGACCCTGCTGGTCATCACCCACGACCGCTCAGTGGCCAGTCGGCTCGAACAGCGCCTCGTGCTCAGGGACGGCCGGGTCGATGACCTCGACCGACCTGCTTCGGTCGAGATGGGTGAGGCGCATCGT
>JBKJON010000402.1:0-4947 GCA_046595715.1 Marmoricola sp. | reverse complement strand
ACCAGCTCGATGTGGCGGACGGTCGAGCGGGCCAACGAGGGGTACTGCACGATCGCGATCTGCTGGGTCAGCTGCGCGAGCACGCGCACGGACCGCTGGATCACGTCGTCCAGGTCGTAGGCGCCCTCGAGGAAGGTCGAGATCGCCCGTCGCTCGGCGGCGGTCATCGGCTTGATCTGGGTCAGCCGGTCGACGAAGAAGCGGTAGCCCTTGTCGGTGGGGATCCGCCCGGCGCTGGTGTGCGGCTGGGCGATCAGCCCCTCCTCCTCCAGCGCGGCCATGTCGTTGCGGACCGTGGCCGGCGAGACGCCCAGGCGGTGACGCTCGACCAGCGCCTTGCTGCCGACGGGCTCCCGGGTGGAGACGTAGTCCTCGACGATCGCTCGGAGCACGGCGAGCCTGCGGTCCTCCTGCATCACGCCTCCTCGCCTCGCCCGGACATGGGTCTGGCACTCAAACGGCCAGAGTGCCAAGTCTACAAGCCGGGGGTAGCCGTAGGCTCGCGCTCGTGCCAGAGAACACCAAGGAGTCCACCCGGGGGTTCACCGAGGTCGGCGATCGCGTGTGGGTCGCGCGCTACGAGTGGTACGACGTGAACGTCTCGGTGATCGAGGGCGAGGCCGGTCTCATCGTCGTCGACACCCACGCGTCCTCCAGGGCCGCCCGCGAGGTGATCGCCGACCTCCGAGGCCTCTCCCGGCGTCCCGTGATCGGTCTGGTGAACACCCACGACCACGTCGACCACGTCTTCGGCAACAGCGCCTTCCGGGAGGAGTACGGCGAGATCCCCATCACCGCCACCGACTCCGCAGCGGAGACCACCGTGGCCCACGGCGAGGAGGTCAAGGCCTCGTTGCTCGCGCAGGGTGACGACCGGGCCGGGGAGATCGCGGAGACGCCGGTGGTCGCGGCCGACCACACCTTCTCCTCGGTGACCGCGATCGACCTCGGCGACCGGTCCGTGGAGCTGGTCCATCCCGGGCGTGGCCACACCGCCGGTGACCTCGTCGTACGCATCGACGACGCGAACATCCTGCTGACCGGCGACCTCGTCGAGGAGTCCGGGATGCCGTCGTACGGCGAGGACTGCTTCCCGCTGGACTGGCCGCACGCCCTCGACCTCACGCTGGAGCTCATCGGACCCGACACCGTCGTGGTGCCCGGCCACGGGTCGCCCGTCGACCGTGACTTCGTATGGGGGCAGCGGTCCTCGATCGGGGTGGTGGCCCAGACCATCCGCGACCTCGCCGGGCGCGGCGTACCTCCCGGCGAGGCGCTCGAGGCCGAGTCCTGGCCCTACCCGCGGGAGCACCTGGTCCACGCCGTACGCCGGGGCTACGAGCAGCTCCCGCGCGAGGCGAAGCGGCTCCCCCTCGTCTGAGGGGACGGCACCGGCTCGCGCTAGTGCCGCGGCTGGTTCCGGCGTCCGGCGTGTCCGCTCCACGGCGAGCTCATCGAGCCACACCGTCGCGAGAGCAGGAACCAGGCCAGCACTCCCAGCAGCACGAACGACGCGTGGGTCGCCACCGTGAGCGCGAGCAGCACGAAGAGGACCGGCGCGAGCAGGACCGGGAACCGGCGCCGTCCACGGGGAGGTCGACGGCTCTGGCGGTCGCTCCGCCGGTCTGCCGTCGCCGGGGCATGCACCGGTAGGTCGGCGAAGACGGGGGCGAGATCGCCCTGCGTCCTCGCCGACCACACGGCGTCGCTGCGCTCGTCGAACTCGTCCTTGCTCAGCCGGCCGAGGGAGTACTGCTCAGCGAGCAGGTCCGTGGCCGCCTCGCGGTCCGCGTCGCTGATGCGCAGCGAGTCCATCACTCCTCCTCGAAGGATTCCGTGCTGGTGCCGTCAGGGCCCTCGGCGAGCAGGCTGTAGAGCCGCCGCCTGGTGTCGCCCAGGATCTCGATCGCCTTCTCACGCTGGTCCGACGTCCCCGTCGTGGCGACCTGGACGATCGCACCGACCGTCTGGCCGATGACCTGCTTGAAGTTGAGCGCTTCATCGTCGTCGGGCTGCTCGTCGAAGGGCGCCCAGACGGCCGCCATCTCCTCGGAGTGCTCCTCGACGTAGGTCGTCCCCACAGCGGTGAGCTGTACGGCCTTGCGGCCGGTGGGCGCGTCCTCGACGAGTGCTTCGTCCTGCAGCTGGGCGATGGTCGGGTAGACCGAACCGGGGCTCGGCTTCCACACCCCGTCGGTTCGCTCTGCGATCTGCTGGATGACCTGGTAGCCGTTCATCGGCGCCTCCGCGGTGTGCAGGACGTCGAGGATGGCCGAGCGGACGTCGCCACGGCGTACCCGCGGTCGGCCTCGCCCACCACCACGGCCGCCGGGGAAGTCCCCGCCGAACCCTGGCCCGAACATCTGCGCCACCCACGGTGGGGGACCGCCCATCGGGCCGCCCCAGGGGCCGCCCCACGCGCCGTCGTGTCCTGCGTGGCCGCCGTGACGGCCTCGTCCACGCCCACCACCGTGCTGGCGGCGGACGGGTTCGAACTCTGGTGTCCACATTGCGTGTCCCATGTCGAGATCTCCTTTCACTGAACGTGTCGGGCCCGGTGTTGTCCTCGGGTCCCGCCGACACTGTCTCGATATGTTGACGATATATCGCGAACAGTCTGATCACAACCCCCGGTGCCAGGTCACCCGCGTTCGGGCGCGCCGTCGGTCCGGCCGTGGCATGCCGCCGTAGCGTTTTGGCCATGACCTCCCCCCACGACCGCTACGGCTCCGACGTGCTCGCCACCGACTGGCGTACGCCGAAGAACGGGCGAGCGGTCGAGATCGACGCCGACCTCGGCCTGGTCGTCGAGGAGGTCACCACCGACTGGTGCGGAGAGATCGTCAAGGTCGAGCGCGACCTGGGCACCCTCACCCTGGAGGACCGGCGCAACAAGCGGCGTACCTTCCCCCTCGGACCGGGGTTCATGCTCGAGGGACGTCCCGTCGTTCTTGTCGCGCCCACCCGCAAGGGGCCGGTGGCACCGACCCGGACGGCCTCCGGCTCAGTGGCGGTGCAGAACGTGAAGGCGCGCGTCGCGCGGGCGAGCCGCATCTTCGTCGAGGGTAGGCACGACGCTGAGCTGGTCGAGAAGGTGTGGGGTGACGACCTGCGGATCGAGGGCGTGGTCGTGGAGTACCTCGAGGGCGTCGACGACCTCCACGAGTTGCTGCGCGACTTCGGGCCTGGTCCGGAGCGGCGGGTCGGAGTGCTGGTCGACCACCTCGTGCCCGGCTCCAAGGAGAGCCGGATCGCCGCGACGGTGCGCCAGTCGCCCGTCGGTAAGCACGTGCTGATCGTCGGGCACCCGTTCATCGACATCTGGGCGGCCGTGAAGCCGGAACGACTCGGCAAGAAGGCGTGGCCGCAGATCCCACGCAACGTGGAGTGGAAGCACGGCGTGTGCCAGAGCTTCGGCTGGCCGCACCGGGAGCAGGCCGACATCGCCCGGGCCTGGAAGCACATCCTCGGCGGCGTCCGCGGTTTCCAGGACCTCGACCCGGCGCTGCTCGGCCGGGTCGAAGAGCTGATCGACTTCGTCACCACCGAGGATCGCTGAGGCCTGCGCCCAGTTCGGGCCTCAGCCGGTCCGGGGGCGCACCGAGGCCGGCCAGCACCTGGAGCGCCGGGTTGTCCTCGAACAGGAGGGCACCGAAGAGGTGCTCGGGACACAGCTCGTCGGCGTCCTGGTCCTCGGCGATGTCGACCGAACCGGCGACGATGCTCCTGGCCTGCTTGGTGAATCGCGCGCACATGGTTGCTCCCTCAGTTGCGGGTGGGTTCGCGGCCAGTCCCAGACGTTCGCGGGTGTTGCCACGGGGCCCAGAACGTCAGGGATCCCCGGGTGCCCGGGGAATCCTGCACCTCGTCAGTCCACCAGGTCCCGCACCACAGCATCGGCGAGCAGCCGCCCGCGACGGGTGAGGACGAGGCGGTCGGACTCGAGCACCCCGAGCCCCGCGGTGACGACGGCGTCGATGCGTGCCCGGTCGGCGAGGTCGAGCCGCAGGCCGTCCCGGAGGCGGACCTCGAGCAGCACCCGCTCGAGGGAACGGGTGGCGTCGTCGAGCAGCTCACCGTCCTGGGCCGGCGACTCCCCCGCGCCGATGCGGGCGGCGTACGCGCTGGGGTGCTTGAGGTTCCACCACCGCTGCCCTGCGACGTGCGAGTGCGCCCCCGGGCCGACGCCCCACCAGCTCGCGCTCGTCCAGTAGAGCTCGTTGTGACGGCACCGGGCGGAGTCGTCGCGCGCCCAGTTGGAGACCTCGTACCAGCCCAGCCCGGCGGCGGTGAACGCGTCGTCGGCGATGACGTACTTCTCCGCGAGGTCGTCGTCGTCGGGCATCGGGATCACGCCGGTTCGCACCTGGCGGGCCAAGCGTGTGCCGTCCTCCACGATCAGCGAGTACGCCGACACGTGGTCCGGCCCACAGGCCAGCGCCGCCTCGACCGAGGTCTGCCAGTCGTTGACCGACTCCCTCGGGGTGCCGTAGATCAGGTCGAGGCTCACCTGTTCGAAGCCTGCCGCCCGTGCCCAGGTGACCGCCCGCTCGACGTTCGCGGGATCGTGGGTGCGTTCCAGGACCTGCAGCACGTGCGGCACGGCCGACTGCATCCCGAACGAGACCCGGGTGAAGCCACCTGACCGCAGTGCCGCCAGGCTCTCGGGGGTGACGCTGTCCGGGTTGGCCTCGGTGGTCACCTCCGCGCCCGGCACCAGCCCGAACGAGGCCGAGATCGCACCGAGGACGCGGGTCAGGTCACCGGCCGGAAGCAGCGTCGGGGTCCCCCCACCGAAGAACACGGTCGAGACCTGGGGCCGGTCGGGTCCGAGGACGGACGCGGCGTACTCCACCTCAGCGACCGCGTGCCCGGCGTACGCCGCGTCCGTCCTCGGACCCGACCGGCCCCAGGTCTCGACCGTGTTCTTCGGTGGGGGGACCCCGA
>JBKJON010000374.1:0-7661 GCA_046595715.1 Marmoricola sp. | reverse complement strand
GAACCGTCGTGCGGCGCAACGCAAGAAGCCGGAGGAGATGGTCAGCATCGTCGAGGACCTGATCCGGCTGCTCGAGGGCGTCGAGGAGGGCTACCGCGCCGGTCGCCGGCCGGACGCCAAGATGGCCAAGCCGACCGCCAAGCTGCTTCGAGGCCTGGCCGACGAGCTCGACCTCTGACCCCATGACGCACGGGGCGCTGAGGCACTGGGACCGGTTGGTCATTGTCATGTGCGCCTTCGTGTCCGTGGCGAGCGTCGTCGGGGTCGCGCTGCTGTGGCGAGTGGCCCCGGACACGCTCCTGTCCACCCACTTCGAGCTCTTCCGCTGGATCAGCCGCGCCGGGGCCGTGGTGCCGCCGTGTGCCGCGCTCGCGGCCGTGGTGCTCACGGGGTGCGCCTTCGTGGGGACGGCGATCGCCGCCGGCAGTGCGGTGCTGGCCACCGTGTTCGGGGCCGCCGCCCTGAGCGGGGGTGGCGTGACCCTGGGTGCGCTCGACTACGTCACGTGGACCGGCTGGTCCCTCGTCGTCGCCGCTGCGCTCCTGGCGGCCGACCTGATGGCGCTGCGCCTGGGGCGCTTCACCCCCGGCTCGGGTGCCGTGGCCGGCCTCCTGGTCGCCGGTGCGACGATCGTGATCCAGCTCGTGCCTCTCATCGTCGGGTCTGGTCTCGCGGTGCTCACGTCCTTCCCTGCCGACTTCTGGGTGGGGCAGTACGCCGTGCCGCTCGTCGCCCTGGTCCTCACCGGTCTGGTGGCGGGGGTGGTCACCGAGCGTGTCGCGGGACCTCAGGTCGTCAGCGGACCCCGCGTCCCGGTCGACTGACCCGGCCTCCTCGCCAGGACGAAGAACGTCCAGGCCACCATCAGCGCGGCCAGCACCCCGAGGCCGAGGCGCGGGATCAGGGGCAGGGCGATGCCCATGAACCCGCCGAGCACCCAGGACAGCTGCAGCAGCGTCTCGGACCGGGCGAACGCCGAGGTGCGCTGGCGCTCGGGCACGTCGCGCTGGACGGTGGCGTCGAGCACGAGCTTGCCCATCGCCTGGGCCACACCAGCGGTCAGGCCGAGCGCGATGGCAGGGATCAGTCCGTAGAAGATCGCGGCCACGATCGCCGCGGCGGCGTCCGCGAGCAGGGCCACGACCACGGTGACCGTGGGTTTGACCTTGCGCAGTGCGGAGCCGAGCCCGATGCCGATCGTGTTGCCCAGCCCCGCGGCGCCGATCACGAGCCCCATCAGCAGGGTCGTCCGTTGCTCCCAGCCTGGGAACGGGTGCTGCCGCAGCAGGAAGGCCATGTACATGGTCAAGAAGCCCGAGAGCATCCGCAGTCCCGCGTTGCAGCGGAGGGCGAAGACGACGTCGGCCGGCATCTGGAACTTCTTCGGGTCTCCGCCCAGGCTCACCGGGAGCTCACCGGCGTGGGAGTCGGCCTTGGCCGGAAGCAGGATGGAGAGGATCGTGGCACCGGCGAAGACCACGAAGGCGAACCGGAGCGACCACTGCGCGCCGAAGGTCGAGGCCGCGGCCGCGAGTGGCCCGGCCACCGCGGCCCCCACGACACCCGCCAGCGAGATCCGGCTGTTCGCCTTCACCAGGCTCAGCCCGGGGGGCTGGAGCCGGGGGACGGTCGCGGCCCGGGCCACGCCGTAGGCCTTGGAGGAGACGAGGACGCCCAGCGCGGTCGGGAACATCGCGATCGACTGCGAGGCCACGGCGTCGGCCATCAGCCAGCACAGGAACGCGCGCAGTGCCATCGTCCCGCCGATCGCCCACCGGCGGCCGTGGCTGAACCGGTCGAGGAACGGCCCGAGCAGAGGGGCGACCACCGCGAAGGGCAGCATCGTCAGCCCGAGGAAGAGCGCCACCTGCCCGCGGGCCTCGCCGGGCTGGGCGAAGAAGAGGGTGCCTGCCAGGGAGATGGCGACGGCAGCGTCTCCGGCGGCGTTGAAGGCGTGCAGCTCGATCAGGCGGTAGAGCCCGGAGTCGCCCGCTCCCTCGGCGTGCGAGGCCCGACGTGCCTGTCGGAAGGTGTAGGTCGCCGCCGCCCCCGTCTTCGACCCTGCCTTCTTGATGCCACGGCCCGTGGCGCCGGCGACCCGGCGCCCTGTCCCGGGCGAGCGCGGGGAGGTCGGCCCGGACGTGTCAGGGGGGTCGGTCCCCGTCCTCGCCTCGTCCGCCATGTCCACATCTTGTCAAGACAGTGGGGCAGGCAGACAGGGCGCATGCCGATGAGGGACAATCAGCGACGTGATGACCACAGCTGACCCGGTCGCCCCCGAGGCGGTCGCCGCCGCCCGCGCTGCCCTGATGGAGCAGGTGGGTGCCGCCGTCGTCGGTGAGCACCTCGGCGCCAGCTCCGAGGACGAGGGTGTGGTCACGCACCGCTTCTCCAGCAGCGAGCGCGGCTACCCCGGCTGGGTCTGGGCGGTGACCGTGGCGCGTGCGCCCGGCGCCGAGGCGGTGACGATCGACGAGATCGTCCTGCTCCCGGGCGAGGACGCGATCATCGCGCCGGTCTGGGTCCCCTGGCGCGACCGCATCCAGCCCGGTGACCTCTCACCCGGTGACCTGCTCCCCACCGACGAGGACGACCCGCGCCTGGTGCCGACCTACCTCGCCGGGGACACCTACGACGACTGGGAGCGCTCCGTCGTGGACGAGCTCGGCCTCGGTCGAGCCCGGGTGCTCTCGCTCGAGGGCCGCCAGCTCGCGACCCAGCGGTGGTATGACGGCGGGCAGGGCCCCGACTCCCCGCTGGCCCAGAACGCGCCCGGACGCTGCGAAGGCTGTGGCTTCCTGGTCCGGCTCGCCAGCGAGCTCTCCCACACCTTCGGGGTCTGTGCCAACGAGTTCGCGAACGACGACGGTCGGGTCGTGGCGCTCGACCACGGCTGCGGGGCTCACTCCGAGGCCCAGCTGCGCAAGAAGCAGCTTCCGCCGCCGCTGCCGGACCACGTGTTCGACTCGCTCAGCCGCGACGACTACGAAGAGTTCTGAGCGCTCCCGCCTCCGTCACTCCGTGGCCCGGCCACGTCGTACGTCGCCACGACGAAGTCGCCGTTGCGTCCTGTCTCGACCAGCTCGAGGTCCTGCCGGCGCGGGAACAGGGGTCGACCGGCGCCCAGGGTGACGGGCGCGATGGACAGCACGATCCGGTCCAGCAGGCCGTGGTCGGCGAACTGACCGGCCAGGTCGCCCCCGCCGACGACCCAGACGTCGCGGTCGCCCGCCGACCCGACGATCGCCGCGTGTTGCACGCGGACGTCGCCGGACACGAACCGGATGCCCTCGCCGAGGGGGGCGAGGTCGCGGTGGGTGAAGACCCAGCAGGGGATGTCGTACAGCCACTTCTCGTCGTTCTCCCGCATGTGGTCGCCGAGCCAGGTGTAGGTCGTGCTGCCCATGACCATGGCGCCGATCCCGGCGATGAACTCCTCGTAGCCCGCGGGACCACCCTCCTCGGTCTTCTGCTCGAACAGCCAGGCGAGGGAGTCGTGCTCGTCGGCGATGAAGCCGTCGAGGGTGGTGGCGGTGTAGTAGGTGAAGCGGGTCATCGTTCTCCTCCGGTGATGCGCCGGTGCCAGTCGATGGGGTCGCCGTGGTCGACGTCGCGACCCAGGGACCGCAGCAGCTGACGAGCGAGCTGTCGTCGGTGGGCGGCGAAGGTCAGCACATGGGCCACGACGCTGCCGATCACGAAGCTCTCGGGCGGCTCGCACAGGGCGTCGACCAGACGGTCCTGCCAGGCGTCGCGGCGGTCGATGTCGCGCACGAGGGCGAGCCATCGCGGGGCGACGTCGTCGTGGCGCCGTACGAGGGTGCTGGGGCTCTCGCGCTTCGGCGCCGGGGCATCGGCGCCCGTCACCGAGGCCACCCACACCTCCTTGGACCACACGAGGTGCTCCAGGACGTCGGCCAGCGACTCCTCGGGCCCGTCCCAGGCCAGCACGACGTTGTCGGCCAGCAGCCGCCGGGTGGTCTCCTCCTCAGGGAGGTCCGCCGCCAGCACGATCAGGTCGCGGGTGTCGTCGAGGTCGTGGCTCACGAGGTGGGCCAGCACCTCGTTCGGCTGGCCGTGGCTCCCCGCCGAGCGGCTGTCCACCCACAACGAGGTGGGCGGGTGGAAGTGGATCCCGTTGGGGGCCGAAAGCCAGTGCCCGGCGTCCTGGCCGACCGCCTGGCTGGGCGGGTGGCCGAACGCCCGCGAGAACGCTCGCGCGAACCCGTCGACGCTCTCGTAGCCGGCCTCCCCGGAGACTTCGGTGACCCTCGCGCCGCCTCGCAGGCGCCACGCCGAGCGCTCGAGGAGCACCCGGCGCTTCATCGTGACCGGTGGTTCTCCGGCCGCCTGCGTGAGCTGCCGGGTGAAGTGGTGGGACGAGGCGTAGGCGTCGCCGGCCATCTCCTCGAGCGTCGCGTTGTCATCGTCCAGCACGGCGTCGAGCAGCTCGCGGAGCCGGTCACGTCGGGGCGTCATGCGACCAGTGTGGACCGGGAGGGTGCCTTCACGCCCGACCGTTCTTGCTCAGTCGTTCGGGGGCCCGGGAGCCTGTCGGTGCTCCCTTGCGGAGACCCGTTCGGGGGCGTCTTCGCGGCCCTGCCGCAGTTTGCGACGCCGACGGCAGTGGTCCCAGCCGACGAGCCCGAGCCCGAAACCGGCGACGCACGTCCACAGCCACCACAGGCGGCCGTCCTCCTGCAACCGGCTGTAGAAGGGGAGCAGCAGCACCAGCGCGACCGCCCACAGCGCCGTCCCGACCTGCATCGTGCGGACGCCATCGAGGTCGAGCGGGTCCACGTCGGCGACGATGTAGGTGCGGTTGCCGATCTCGTGCACCATCGGCTCCTCGTCGTCGGGTGGCATGCCCTCAATCTAGCTCGCCCCGGACAGTCGTGGCCGGACTCTGGGCCGAGGCGGGATCGTGGTTGGATTCCGCCTGTGGACAAGTACTTCAAGATCACCGAGCGTGGATCGACCGTCGGCCGCGAAGTGCGCGGAGGGGTGGTCACGTTCTTCACGATGGCCTACATCATCGTGCTCAACCCCCTGATCCTCGGGTTCGTCGAGGACGGGGACGGCCAGCTGCTCGGTGGCTCTGCACCCGGCAACCTGGCCGCCATCGCAGCCGGGACGGCGCTGGTCGCCGGTGTGCTGACCATCCTGATGGGCGTGGTCGCCAACTTCCCGCTCGCGCTCGCGACCGGGCTCGGCCTGAACGCCTTCGTGGCCGTCTCCATCGCCACCGACATGACGTGGGCCGACGCCATGGGCCTGGTGGTGATGGAGGGCATCCTGATCCTCGTCCTCGTCCTCACCGGGTTCCGGGAGGCGGTCTTCCACGCGGTCCCGGCCCAGCTCAAGATCGCCATCTCGGTCGGCATCGGGCTCTTCATCGCCCTGATCGGCTTCGTCGACGCGGGGTTCGTGCGTCGCATGCCTGACGCCGCCCAGAGCACCGTCCCCGTACAGCTCGGCAACGGCGGGAGCCTCCAGGGCTGGCCGGTCGTGGTCTTCGTCATCGGGCTCGTCCTGGTGATCGCCCTGTGGGTGCGCAAGGTCAGGGGCGCCATCCTGATCTCGATCGTGGCCACCACGGTCATCGCGATCGTCGTCGAGTCGATCGGCAGCTTCGGTGCCGGGGGTGCCAAGAACCCGACCGGCTGGGGACTCACCGTCCCCTCGCTGCCGGACAAGATCTTCGAGGCGCCGAAGTTCGGGACGCTGGGGGAGTTCAACCTGCTGGGGTCCTTCGACCAGGTGGGCGTCGTCGCGGTCGTGCTCCTCGTCTTCACGCTGATGCTCGCCGACTTCTTCGACACCATGGGAACGATGACCGCGATCGGCGCGGAGGCCGGTCTGCTCGACGAGCAGGGCACACCGCCGAACACCCAGCGGATCCTCATCGTCGACTCGCTGGCAGCCGTCGCCGGTGGTGCCGGCGGAGTCTCGTCCAACACCTCCTACATCGAGTCCGCCGCCGGCGTCGGTGAGGGCGCCCGGACCGGACTGGCCTCGGTCGTGACCGGCGTGCTGTTCCTGTTGGCGATCTTCATCTCGCCCCTGGTCAAGATCATCCCGAGCGAGGCCGCCGTACCCGCGCTCGTGCTGGTCGGCTTCTTGATGATGCAGCAGGTGAAGGGCATCGACTGGGACGACCTCGAGATCGCGCTCCCCGCGTTCCTGACGATCGTGCTGATGCCGTTCACCTACTCGATCACGGTCGGCATCGGTGCCGGGTTCCTCAGCTACGTGCTGATCAAGGTGGTCCGTGGCCACGCCCGTGGGGTCCACCCGTTGATGTGGGGGATCAGCGCGATGTTCGTCCTGTACTTCGCGATCCACCCGCTCACCGTGCTGCTGACCTGACCGAGCCCGTTGGTCGCGTGGGCCGCCGGACGGTCGAGGGAAATAGTTAGCGTGGGTAATGAGTTACGCTAAGTAACATGTCTCCCACGGTCCAGTCAGCCTCGCGCTCCGACACCGGTCTCGCCTCCGAGCTCCGGTTCTCGGTCGCCCGCCTGTCCCGGCGCCTGCGCAACGAGCGTGAGCCGAACAACCCGCTGAGCGTCGCCCAGCTGAGCGCCCTGGGGATCCTGTTCCGTGAAGGCGAGTGCACCGTGGGCGCCCTCGCCGCCTACGAGCGTGTCCAGCCGCCGTCGATGACCCGCACCGTTCACACCCTGGTCGACGAGGGGTACGCCGCCCGCCGACCGCACGAGACCGACGGTCGCCAGGTGCTCGTCGACCTGACCGAACGCGGCCGGGAGATCCTGCTCGCCGACCGTCGTCGCCGTGACGCCTGGCTGGCCCAGCGGCTACGTGAGCTCACCCCCGACGAACGCGCCGTCCTGCGGGACGCCGCCCCCCTGATCCAGAGGTTGGCGACTAGTTGAGCCCCACGTTCCGCTCCCTGCACAACCACAACTACCGCCTGTACGCCACCGGCGGTGTCGTCTCGAACACCGGCACCTGGATGCAGCGCGTCGCCCAGGACTGGCTGGTCGTCGTCCTCGCCGTCAACGACGGCACCGCGCTCGGCATCACGACCGGGCTCCAGTTCCTGCCCGCGCTGCTCCTCTCGCCGTACGCCGGCCTGATCGCGGACCGCTTCCCCAAGCAGCGACTCCTCCAGGTCACGCAGACGGTGATGGCGCTGACTGCCCTCCTCCTCGGCACGCTGGCCGTCACCGGGACCGTCGAGGTCTGGCACGTCTACGTGCTGGCCTTCGTCTTCGGGGTCGGCTCGGCCTTCGACGCACCCGCCCGGCAGAGCTTCGTCAGCGAGATGGTCGACGCCGAGGACCTGTCCAACGCGGTCGGCCTCAACTCCGCGTCCTTCAACGCCGCCCGGGTCGCCGGACCGGCGCTGGCGGGCCTGCTCATCGGCGTCTTCGGCGGCGGCGCCGAGGCCACCGGGTGGGTGATCCTGCTCAACGGCCTCAGCTATGCCGCCGTGGTCCTCGCCCTGCGCCGCATGGTCGTGGCCGACCTGAACATCAGCCCGCCCGAGGCCCGGCACAAGGGGATGATCCGCGACGCCGTGCGCTACCTGAGGGGGCGGCCCGACCTGATGCTGATCCTGAGCATCGTCTTCTTCGCCGGCACCTTCGGCCTGAACTTCCAGATGACGTCGGCGCTGATGGCGACCCAGGTCTTCG
>JBKJON010000301.1:0-5381 GCA_046595715.1 Marmoricola sp. | reverse complement strand
TCCAGGAGGGCAACACCGGCCTGATCCGCGCGGTCGAGAAGTTCGACTACGCCAAGGACTACAAGTTCTCCACCTACGCCACCTGGTGGGTGCGCCAGGCGATCACACGAGGCATCGCCCAGCAGGCCCGCGTGGTGCGGCTGCCCGTGCACGTGGTCGAGGAGCTCAACCAGGTGGGTTCGGCCCGCCGTACGCTCGAGCGTCAGCTGGGCCGCGACCCCGACCCCGAGGAGATCGCCGCCGAGCTCGACATGGACATCGAGCGAGTGCTCGACCTCATGTCCTGGGGCCGCGACCACGTCAGCCTCGACACGCCGATCGACGAGGACGGCGACACCTCGCTCGGTGACCTGATCGCCCAGGAGAGCTCGCCGGGACCTGACCTGACCGTGCTCGACACCGAGTCTCGTGACCGGCTCAACTCCCTGGTCGGGTTGCTGGACGACCGGTCTGCCGACATCGTCCGGTCGCGCTACGGCCTCGTCGACGGCCGCCAGCACAAGCTGGCCGACATCGGCGCCCGCCACGGCATCTCCGCGGAGCGCGTCCGTCAGCTCGAGCGCGAGGCGATCGCCAAGCTGCGGCGCCTGGCCGACCCCGACCTGGCAGCCTGAGCCCCCGGTCCCAACCGCTCTGCGGTGCAGGCAGGCCTGATCGGTCAGTCGCTCCTCGAACCCGCCGAGACCACGTCCGCGAAGACCTCCGCCACCTGGGTGCGGAGGTCTTCGCGCGTTCCGGTGTTCACGATGACATGGGTGGCGATGGCAAGGCGATCCTCGCGGGTGGCCTGGGCTGCGATCCGAGACCGAGCGTCCTCCCCCGTCCAGCCGCGTTCCTCGAGCATCCGCTGAAGCTGCACCTCCGGGGGCGCATCCACGACGATCACGGCGTCGAAGGTCCCCGCCCGGCCGCTCTCGGCCAGCAGCGGGATGTCGTGGACGACGACAGCGTCGTCGAGGGCCTGGGCCTCGAGCTCGACGACGCGCTGGTGGACCAAGGGGTGCACGATCGCCTCGAGCCGCGCGCGGGCCGACGCGTCGTTGAAGACGAGACGTCCCATGGCCGGCCGGTCCAGCTGCCCGTCGGGAGCAAGGAGCTTCTCCCCGAACTCGGTCACGACCGCGTCGAGGCCAGGGGTGCCCCGCTGCACCACCTCGCGCGCCAGTGCGTCGGCGTCGATGATCACCGCACCGAGATCGGCCAGCATGGCGGCCACCGTGCTCTTGCCGGAGGCGACCCCACCTGTCAGTCCTACCCGCGTCGTCATGCGGGGATCATGCCAGCCCAACTCTGAGCCCACCTCCGGGCCCAGCCCTGAACCCGGCCGTCGGCTCAGCCCTGCTCGCCGACGGCCCTCTGGGTGGAGTCCTTCTGCTGCAGCCGGTCGATGTGCTCGGAGGCCTCGGCCTTGGTGAGGTCGGCGGGGATCTCCTCGCCGGCCTGGCGGGCGAGGTTGTCGAGGTAGCTGCGCTGCGGGCCGGTCATCGGCTCGTCGCCGGTGACCCACTCCTCGGGGTCGCGCGTGGCGCCCAGCTCAGGCTCTGCGCTGCCCAGGGTCTCGGTCGTGTCGGTCTCGGTCGATGCGTTCTGTTCGCTCATGCGTTCGAAACTAGTCGGGCCTCAGGCGTCGTTCAAGGAGTCCGGGGTCCCCGGAGCACCGTCCTGCTCCGGGCGCCGGAGTCGACGCTGCAGCTTCTCGTGCTCCTCGCGCTCGCGGGCCATCTGGCTCTCACGGTGGGCGCGGCGCTGCTCCTCGGCGCGCTCACGCACCCTGCGCAGGAACTCCTCGTCGTCCCCAGGGTCGGTCGCCGCGGCGCGTCCCGGACGGTCGTACTCCGGGAAGTCGGGGGTGGCCCGTTCGTACCTCGACCGGCCCGGCGCACTCTCGGGTCGGCCGGCGACCAGCCAGGCGATCGAGCCGGCCAACGGGAACAGCAGCACGATGAAGACCCACGCCAGCTTGGGCAGGTTGCGGATCTCACCCTCGGGGCTGCCGATCACGTCGACGAGGCAGAACACCCAGAGGGCCATCACCAGCAACCCGAAACCGAGGTCGAAGCGCATCATGGGCAAAGTGTGACCCACCCACCGGCTCCGCGTCCCCGGGTTCGGCTGAGAGGATCAGAGGATGGACGTGCGACACCTCCTCGCGACGGGCAAGGTCAGGCGACTCGACCTGCCCGCGCTCCCGTCGGGACCGGGCTGATGGGCTTCAGCCGGGCCGAGCTCGAGTCGTTCAGGGACGTCGAGGTCCCCGACCTCCTCGCCGACGACCTCCGGCTCCTGTTCGTCGGGATCAACCCGGGACTGTGGACCGCGGCCGTCCAGACCCACTTCGCACACCCGGTGAACCGTTTCTACCCCGCCCTGCTGCGAGCGGACATCCTCACCGAGCCGGTGAACCCCTCCACCGGAATGACCGACCAGGACCGCCAGCGCTTCCGGGACCGGGGACTCGGCATCACCAACCTCGCGCAGCGCGCCACGGCGAAGGCCTCGGAGCTGAGCCCTGCGGAGCTGCGTGAAGGCGGCACCCGTCTCCGCGAGCTGGTGCGCGTCCGGTCTCCGCGGGTGGTCGCGATCGCCGGGATGACGGCGTACCGCCAGGCGTTCGGTCAGCCCAGGGCGACACTCGGCCCACAGGACGAGCGGTTCGAGCGGGCCGAGCTGTGGGTGGTGCCCAACCCGAGCGGGCTGAACGCCCACGAGACCGTGGCCTCGCTCGCGCAGGCCTACGCCGCCCCGGCCCGGGCCGCCGGAATCCTCTGACCGGTCGACGGATCCCCCTCGTCACACCTGACCTCCGGCCAACCGGCCCAGACCTGGACGAGGAGCTGCTCAGCGCCTGCCTCGCGCGAGCACGGCCACCGCGTCCGCACGGGCCCGGTCAACGGTCGACCTGGCCAGGACCGCAAAGGTCCGGGTCGACCTCGTGCCGGCCGGCTTCAGCCGCGTCACCCGCACCCGGAGGTCGACGAACCGGCCGGGCGCCAGGTTGGCCGTGCGCCAGGTTCCCGCCACCACCCGTGACGTGATGTCGGCGCGCCCCAGCAGGTAGCGGACGCGGAACTGCCTGCTTCCGCGCGAGCCCGAGACGGTGAGGCTGTCGGTGCGAGTGCCGTCGTTCTGCAGCCGTGCGACGACCTCGCGCACGGCCCGGTCACGAGGGAAGACCTGGGTGATCCGTTGGCGGTCCGACCCGCCGTAGACGTTGTTGCCCACCCAGGCCCCGCCCCCGGCGCGGATGATCGCGTCCGGGCGGGTGTACGCCGGGGCCGGCGGCGCCACCACCGTGTAGCGCCTGACCATGGTCGTCGTGTTGCCGGCACCGTCAGCAGCCGTCACCGTGAAGGTGTGCGAACCGGGCGTGGCCGTGTCCAGGGTCTGTCGGGACAGGGTGCACGACTGCAGGTTCGAACCGCCCTTGTCGGTGCAGCCGACGACCGGGGTCACGCTCTGTCCCTGGGGGTACGACGCCCCGTCGACCGGCAGCCCCACCGAGACGACCGGGTTGATCGCGTCCGGGACCACAGCGCGCACGACGCGGTAGGAGAGGTAGTCGTCGTCGTTCTTCAGCTCCCACAGGACATCGCCCGATGCGTCGACCTCGGTGGCGGTGGCACGCCGTTCTGCTGCCCAGCCGATGAGGGTGTTGCCGTTGGGCAGGCGACGGGCCGAGCCGGCGAAGTAGGCGAAGCGACCGGGCACCTGGTAGCTCCACACCAGGGTCGCCGTTCCGGCGGTGGCGTCGACGGCGTACTCCGTGATGCGGGTCTGCGGACGCACCACGGTGGGCCCGGTCGGATCGGCGGCGTCGATGCAGTGTGCCGGGTCGGCACCGAGGACGACCGAGCCGTTGTCGAAGACGAGGATGTGGCCGTTGGGCAGCTGGCCGGCCGAGTGCTGGGCACACGGACCACTCGGGTAGGGGTCATCGACGAAGGTGAAGTCACTGTGCCGACCCCCGAGCCGCCAGACGATGTCGCCGCGTGCGAACGGGTCGTGGTCCTTCCAGGCGATCTTCAACACTGCGCTGAGGTGACGGAAGGAGGCCAGGATGTCGCCGTCGGCCATCACCTCGATCGAGTTGATGTGCGCATAGTCCGCCGCCCCGGGAGCGGTGGTCGTCTCCGTCGCCGGGTCCAGGTGCTCGGCACTGTTCCAGGTGTAGACGACCCGGCCCGCCGCGTCGATCTCCTGGATGACGGCGTCGAGGAGCCCGGTCCGCGCGTTGGGCTCGTAGGCCGTCATGATGCGGCTGCCGTCGGCCCGGAGCACCGAGTCGTGCCCGTCGGTCTGGACGAGTGGCGACTGGGTCTCGAGGCGGCGTACCTCCTCGAAGCGCGCGTCCAGCTCGACCAGCTGGTTCCCCAGCCTGCCGGGGGTCTGGGTCGGCGAACGGAAGACGGTGTAGTGACCGGCTGGTCCGGCCGGCTTGAGGTCGCCGGAACCGACTCCGGAGGGGAAGGCGTGCACGTACTTCGGGACCCCGTGGTTGTCGAGCACCGCCTCGAAGTTGGGGCTGCCGTCGGCCGCGTAGCGGCTCAGGTTCACCAGCAGGTCCCCCGGTGCCGTGGCAGGGGCCGCTGGAACGACCTCGGTCATCGTGGGGAAGCGCGCCGGCAGGTAGACCAGCGAGTGGACCGCGACACCGCCGGCGTCCTTGATGATCACCGAGATCTCGTCGCCACCGGTCAGGCCCGTGAGAGTCACCGGCCCGGAGGCCGCTCGGCCGTTGACCGTGACCGTGCCTGCTGGGTCGCCGGTGCTGGCGAGCACCCTCACCGTCCCCGCCGTGGCGGCGGTGGTGGTGAGGCCGTAGCGCTGGACACCTCTGACGAACGCGGGGTACATCGCGACACCCGTGCCTGTCACGGTGACGGAATGATCGGGGGCGGCTGCCGCCCCCGCCGGCGGTGCGAGCACCGGCATGGTGAGCGAGAGGGCGGCGCAGAGCACGGCTGTGAGGACCCGGAACATTCCCGGAGGCTATCCGCGCTGGTCCCGAGGCACGTCGGTTTCCGCCAGACGCAGCGGAGCCCGGCCCCCGAGAGGGGACCGGGCTCCGCTGTTCCGAGCTACCGGACGGGTCAGGCGCCCCCGCCGGTCAGCTTCTCGCGCAGTGCCTGCAGCGCCTCGTCGGAGGCGAGCGAACCACCCTCTGCCTCGCCACCCTCCTCAGCCACCGTCTCGCCGCCGCTGGAGTAGGACGTCGCCTCGCCGGCCTCGGCCTCGGCCTGCTTGGCCTCGACCTGCTGCTTGAGGTGCGCCTCCCAGCGCGCGTGCGCCTTGGCGTACTGGTCCTCCCAGACCTTGCGCTGGTCCTCGTAGCCCTCAAGCCACTCACCCGTGTCGGGGTCGAAGCCGTCGGGGTAGATGTA
>JBKJON010000101.1:0-6591 GCA_046595715.1 Marmoricola sp. | reverse complement strand
GGAATGGCCGTAGCCAAGGCCGCCGCGAGCGATCTCAAACGCGTGCACCTCGAACTCGGCGGCAAGGCGCCCGTCGTCGTCTTCGACGACGCGGACGTGGAGGCCGCCGCCGAGATGATCGCCGGCACCGGCTACTTCAACGCCGGCCAGGACTGCACCGCCGCCACCCGGGTCATCGCCGGCCCGCGCATCTACGACGACTTCCTGGCCGCGCTCACCGAGCAGGCGCGCAAGACCAGGACGGGGATGCCCGACGACGAGGACGTCCTCTACGGCCCGCTGAACAACGCCCACCAGCTGGCTCACGTCTCCGGCATGGTCGACCGGCTTCCCGACCACGCGCAGGTCTCGGCCGGAGGTCGGCGCCAGGGGGAGAGGGGCTACTTCTACGAGCCGACCGTCCTCTCCGGCCTGCGCCAGGACGACGAGCAGATCCAGAGCGAGATCTTCGGCCCGGTCATCACGGTGCAGAAGTTCGGCGACGAGGCCGAGGCGCTCGCCTGGGCCAACGGCGTCGAGTACGGCCTGGCCTCCAGTGTCTGGACGAGGGACCACGGCCGCGCCCTGCGGATGTCGCGCCAGCTCGACTTCGGGTGCGTGTGGATCAACACCCACATCCCGATCGTGGCGGAGATGCCGCACGGCGGCTTCAAGCACTCCGGCTACGGCAAGGACCTCTCGATGTACGGGCTCGAGGACTACACCCGCGTCAAGCACGTGATGTCGTACTTCGGTGAGTGACGCGATGAGGATCCTGCTCGTCGGGGCCGGCGGCGTCGGCTCCGCCTTCACGGCCATCGCGGCGCGCCAAGAGTTCTTCGAGGTCTGCGTGGTCGCCGACTACGACGTGGCCCGTTCGCAGAAGGCCGTCGAGGCCCTGGCTGTCGAGGGTCGGGCCGACGACCGGTTCGCCGCCGCTCAGGTCGACGCCTCCGATGCCGCCTCGGTCGAGGCGCTGGTGCGCGAGCACTCGATCACCCACGTGATGAACGCGGTCGACCCGCGGTTCGTGATGCCGATCTTCAACGGCGCCTTCGCCGGCGACGCGGACTACCTCGACATGGCGATGTCCCTGTCCAGGCCGCACCCCGAGACGCCGTACGCCGAGGTGGGGGTCAAGCTGGGCGACGAGCAGTTCAACCTCGCCGTGGACTGGGAGAAGGCGGGACGGCTCGCGCTCTGCGGCATGGGCGTCGAGCCCGGTCTGTCCGACGTGTTCGCGCGGCACGCCGCGGACCACCTGTTCAGCGAGATCGACGAGCTCGGCGTGCGCGACGGGGCCAACCTCACCGTCGACGGCTACGACTTCGCGCCGTCCTTCTCGATCTGGACCACGATCGAGGAGTGCCTCAACCCGCCGGTGGTGTGGGAGCGGGAGCGTGGCTGGTTCACCACCGAGCCCTTCAGCGAGCCCGAGGTCTTCGAGTTCCCCGAGGGCATCGGCCCGGTCGAGTGCGTCAACGTCGAGCACGAGGAGGTGCTGCTGATGCCTCGCTGGGTGGACTGCAACCGGGCCACCTTCAAGTACGGCCTGGGCGACGAGTTCATCGACGTCCTCAAGACGCTGCACAAGCTCGGCCTCGACCGGACCGACAAGGTCCGCGCGAGCGGCGTCGAGGTGAGCCCCCGCGACGTGGTGGCGGCGTGCCTGCCCGACCCGGCCGCGCTCGGCGACCGGATGCGCGGCAAGACCTGCGCCGGTCTGTGGGTGACAGGCACGGGGAAGGACGGGCGGCCGAGGGCGACGTACCTCTACCACGTGGTCGACAACGAGTGGTCGATGCGCGAGTACGGACACCAGTGCGTGGTCTGGCAGACGGCGGTCAACCCGGTGGTCGCGCTCGAGCTGCTTGCCACCGGGGTGTGGTCCGGCGTCGGGGTCCTCGGCCCCGAGGCGCTCGACGCCAAGCCGTTCCTCGAGCTCCTCACCGCCTACGGCAGCCCATGGGGCCAGCGGGAAGACCAGCCGGTCCAGTGACCGTGGCCGGCGCTCAGCTCGGCTCCGACTTCACGTCGCCCGCGGTGAACCGCGTCGACCCCGACCCCGAGCACGCACCCGGCACCCGCCCACCCGAGGGGCGTGGGTCATGATCATCGACGGCACCTTCCCGCGGAAGGGGGCCGCACGTGCTCCGGTGGCGGCTCCCGAACCCGAGGTGCGTGGGGGCGCCGACCTCCCCCAGCCGCGCAGCGGCGCCGCCGAGGCGGATGAGCGCACCCGACAGTTCCTGAGACGGATCCTCGAGGCGGGGGGACTCACACCAGCCCGAGCGTGACCTCTTCGAGCACGTCGAGGGCCTCGTCGAGCAGGTGGTCGGGCATCACCAGCGAGGGCAGGAACCGCAGCACGTTGCCGTAGGTGCCGCATGTCAGCGTGAGCACACCGGCCTGGTGGCAGGCGGCGCTGATCTTTCCGGCGAGCGCGGCGTCGGGCTCCTTGGTGCCAGGCCTGACGAGCTCGATCGCGAGCATGGCGCCGCGGCCACGGACCTCGCCGATCGCGGGGGCCTTCTCTGCGAGCGCACGCAGCCGTCCGCCCATCGAGTCCTCGATGCGTCGGGCCGCGGCGGGCAGGTCGAGCTGCTCCATCGTGGCGATGGCGCCGAGCGCGGCGGCGCAGGCGACCGGGTTGCCGCCGTACGTCCCCCCGAGGCCGCCGGCGTGCGGTGCGTCCATGATCTCCGCGCGGCCGACGACTCCGGCGAGCGGGAGACCACCGGCCAGACCCTTCGCCACCGTCACCAGGTCGGGTACGACGCCCTCGTGCTCGCTGGCGAACCAGGCGCCCGTGCGGCACATGCCCGACTGGATCTCGTCGGCCACGAACACCACGCCGTTCTCGGTGCACCACTGGGCGATCGCGGGCAGGAAGCCTGCGGCCGGGACGATGAAGCCACCCTCGCCGAGCACCGGCTCGATCACGACGCAGGCCAGGTTGGCGGCGCCCACCTGCTTCTCGATGACGTCGATCGCCCGCGCCGCTGCCTGGGTGCCGGTGAGGTCGGTCGGCTCGCGGAAGGGGTAGGAGATCGGAGCCCGGTAGACCTCGCCGGCGAAGGGCCCGAAGCCGTCCTTGTAGGGCATGTTCTTGGCGGTCATCGCCATCGTGAGGTTGGTGCGCCCGTGGTAGGCGTGGTCGAAGACGACGACCGCGTCGCGACCAGTGTGCGCGCGGGCGATCTTGACGGCGTTCTCGACGGCCTCGGCGCCGGAGTTGAAGAGCGCGGTCTTCTTGGCGTGGTCACCGGGAGTGAGTCGGGCCAGTGCCTCGCAGACCTCCACGTAGCCCTCGTAGGGCGCCACCATGAAGCAGGTGTGGGTGAACGCGGCGACCTGCTCGGTGACGCGCCGCACCACCTCGGGGGCGCTGTTGCCGACGCTGGTCACGGCGATGCCGCTGGCCAGGTCGATCAGCGAGTTGCCGTCCACGTCGACGAGCACGCCGCCACCGGCCGCGGCGATGTAGACCGGAAGCGTGCTGCCCACACCGGAGGCGACGGCGGCCGTCCGGCGCTCGTGCAGCTCGCGCGACCTCGGGCCCGGGATCTCGGTGACCAGCCGTCGCTCCTGGGGAAGGTCGGGACCTCCCGTGGTGGTGGTGCGGGCGGCGGTTTCAGTGGTCATGTGGGTCTCCGACGACGGATCAGTGGTGCGTGGCAATCAACGGACACAGTATCCGGCGATGCCGGCCGTCACAGCAAGGGCCGCAGCGGCTTCAGGATCATCTCGGTGAAGCGGCTGTAGACGTCGCGCGCCTCCCACTCCGCCAGGGTGAGGGGCAGCGCGTTGGTCAGGTCGGTCTCGAAGATGCGCTCCATCTCCTCGGCCTGGGCGGCGTCGATGATCTCGACGTTGATCTCGTAGTTGCCGCTCATGCTGAGCCGGTCGACGTTGGCGGTCCCGATCGTGGTCCAGTTGCCGTCGATCGTCGCGGTCTTCGCGTGCACCATCGCGTCGCGGAAGCGGTAGATCTTGAGGTCGGCGGCGAGCATGCGGCGGAAGTAGCCGCGCGAGATCCAGTCGGCGACGATGTGGTTGGACTTGGCCGGCAGCAGGAGGCGTACGTCGACCCCGCGCCCGGCCGCGCTGATGAGCGAGTCCACGAAGTTCTCGTCGGGGATGAAGTAGGCGTGCGTCATCCAGATGTTGCGCTGGGCCCGGTTGATCGCCTCGATGTACATCCCCCGGATCGGGAACATCCACTGCCGTGGGATGTTGCGGTGGACCCGGATGCGAGGCTCCCAGCTCGAGATGGTCGAGAGCAGGATCGGGGGCTCGTCGTGCCGGAACCGCTTGTTGCGGTAGAGGTTCCAGAAGTCGGCGAAGGCGCGCGACAGGTCCCAGACGCCTGGCCCGGTGATCCGGCAGTGGGTGTCGCGCCACTCGGTGGCGTAGGGACTGCCGACGTTGTAGCCGCCCACGAAGCCGACCGTGTCGTCGACCACCAGGATCTTGCGGTGGTCACGGCCGTAGCGGCTCAGGTCGAAGAAGCGCCAGCCCGCGGAGTAGACGGGGAAGGCGAGGACCTTCACGTTGGAGGGGAAGCGCTTGAACGGGGGACGGACGACGATGTTGGCGAACGCGTCGTAGATGACCCGGACTTCGACGCCCCGGTCGGCCGCGTCGATGATCGCCTTCTTGAAACGCTGCCCGACCGCGTCGCCCTTCCAGATGTAGGTCTCGAAGAGGACCTGCTTCTGCGCTCCCTCGATGGCGGCCACCATGTCGTCGTACAGGTCCTGGCCGAAGCTGTACGTCGTCACCGTGCCGCTGCCGACCGTCGTCTCCTGCGCCGTGCGCGTCGGGAAGGGCTTGGGTTTCTTGCCGCGCCGTCGATAGGAGTCGACCAGGCTCATCGCGACCGCCACCAGCATCGGGATCCCGAAGATCGTCACCAACGTGCGCCGGACGATCTGCGCCACGGGGTGCTGCATGTTGATGAGTGGATGGCGGGCTTGCACGCCTTCATCCAAGCAGAGGGGCAGGAGGGCTGGGTCGCCGCGCCGTCAGTCGTCCTCGTCGTCGGTGACCCCGCCGTAGGACAGCCCCTCCACGACCAGGAGCCCGTCGCTCTCGCGTGCGTCGAGAGTGCCCTCGGCGAAGACGTCCTCCGCCGCGAGCGCCTGCAGCTCGGCCCACTCGGAGGCGGGGATCGTGGTGCGGCCGATGAGGACCCTGCCCAGGAGGACCTGGGCCTGCGGTTCCGGGGTGGAGCGCACGTCGAACCAGACGTCGTAGGCCGCGTCCCCGTCGGCGTCCGCGGGGCCGGTCTCCAGGAGCAGCCGTGAGAGCTCCCGGCCTCCCACGAGGGGCTCGAAGGACACCTGCTTCTCGAACCCGGTCCCGGCAAAGGCGCGGGCGATGCCTGCGAAGGCCCGCCCGACGACCAGGGCCGTACGGCCGACCTCCTTGGCGAGCTCCCAGGTCAGGCGGCGGGGTGTGACCCCTCGACGCCATAGCCCGAGCACCACGTCCAGCGCGCCGGAGCTCTCGGGGTCCAGGAACAGTCCGTGCAGGTGCAGCCGGCGCAGCAGCACCGCGTCGGAGGTGTCACCCGTCGACTTGCGGGTGTCCCACGCCTCCCGGTAGGCGCGGCGCAGGTCGGGCCGGACAGAGTCGTCGGGCACGTGTCCTCCTGGCTGGTGGGAGCTGGCGGACAGGCTACTTGTCAGTGGTCCCCCGTAGGCTCGTCCCATGCGTCCCGTCACCGATCTCGAGCGCCGTGTGGCGCCGTTCGACGTGCAGTCCGACTACACCCCGTCAGGTGACCAGCCGGCTGCGATCAAGGAGATCACCAGGCGGATCCAGGGCGGTGAGAAGGACGTCGTCCTCCTCGGCGCCACCGGTACAGGCAAGACCGCGACGGTCGCGTGGGTGGCCGAGCAGCTGCAGCGGCCGATCCTGGTCATGCAGCCCAACAAGACCCTCGCCGCCCAGTTCGCCAACGAGCTCCGGATGCTCTTCCCGGACAACGCGGTCGAGTACTTCGTCTCCTACTACGACTACTACCAGCCGGAGGCCTACGTCCCGCAGACGGACACCTACATCGAGAAGGACTCCTCGATCAACGGGGAGGTCGAGCGGCTGCGCCACAGCGCCACCAACTCCTTGCTCACCCGGCGTGACGTGATCGTGGTCAGCACCGTGTCCTGCATCTACGGCCTCGGCACCCCCCAGGAATACGTCGACCGGATGCTGAGGCTCAAGGTCGGCGAGGAGCACGACCGTGACTCGGTGCTTCGCCGGCTGGTGGAGATCCAGTACACCCGCAACGACATGACCTTCACCCGCGGCACGTTCCGGGTCCGCGGCGACACCCTCGAGATCTTCCCGGTCTACGAGGAGCTCGCGGTGCGCATCGAGTTCTTCGGCGACGAGATCGAGCGGATGATGACGCTGCACCCGATCAGCGGTGAGGTGATCTCCGACGACACCGAGCTCCACGTCTTCCCCGCCACCCACTATGTCGCCGGTCCCGAGCGGATGGAGCGGGCGATCAAGGGCATCGAGCTCGAGCTCGAGGACCAGCTCGCCACCTTCGAGAAGCAGGGCAAGCTGCTCGAGGCGCAGCGGCTGCGGATGCGCACGACG
>JBKJON010000012.1:0-5129 GCA_046595715.1 Marmoricola sp. | reverse complement strand
GAAGAAGCCGTCACCGAGCTGTGACGCACGCCCACCGCCGGCGTCGACGCTGGCGTGGTCCGGAAGCCGGTCGAGCATGCCGAGGACCCGCGTCAGCTGCTCGGCGTTGTTCACCGGGCCGACGTCGACGCCCGCGTCGCGCGGCATGCCGAGCGTCGTGGCCCGGGCGGCCTCGGCGAGCGCGGCCACGAAGTCCGCCGCGACCGAGTCCTGCACCAGGACCCGGGTGGCGGCGGTGCAGTCCTGGCCGGCGTTGAAGTAGCCGGCCCCGGCGATCCCCTCGGCGGCCGCCTCTACGTCAGCGTCGTCGAAGACGATGACCGGCGCCTTGCCACCCAGCTCGAGGTGGACCCGCTTGAGCTGCTTGGCGGCCGAGCCGGCGACCTCCATGCCGGCGCGCACCGAGCCCGTGATGGCCACCAGCTGGGGCGTCGGGTGCTCGACGACGGCACGGCCGGTGTCGCGGTCGCCGGTGACGATGTTGAAGACACCGGGGGGCAGGAACTCCTGGCACATCTCGGCGAACAGGCTCGTGGACGCCGGCGTCGTGTCGCTCGGCTTGAGGACGATGCAGTTGCCGGCCGCGAGGGCGGGTGCGATCTTCCACACCATCATCATCAGCGGGTAGTTCCAGGGGGTGACCTGCCCGACCACGCCGATCGGCTCGCGGCGTACCCAGGAGGTGTGGTCCTTGAGGTACTCACCGGCCGACCTGCCCTCGAGCACCCGCGCCGCACCCGCGAAGAAGCGGAGCTGGTCGATGGCGGGCGGGAGCTCCTCGTCGATCGTGAAGCCGATCGGCTTCCCGGTGTCGCGGGACTCGACGTCGACGAACTCGCGCGACCGGCTCTCCAGCGCGTCGGCGATCTTCAGCAACGCCTTCTGGCGGTCGGAGGGAGTGGCGTCCCGCCAGGTCTCGAAGGCGGTCGAGGCGGCCCGGTAGGCGCGGTCCACGTCCTCGGCGCCGGACTTAGGGGCGGTCGCGTAGACCTCGCCGGTGGTGGGGTCGAGGACGTCGTAGGTCTCCCCCGACGCCGCGTCGACGAGCTCGCCGTCGACGACGTTGTGGAAGGTGGTGTCAGCCATGTGGCGAGCGTAGTGAGGTGACGACGGAATCGGTAGGCCCTTCCGGGCTTCACCATCGATTCCATCGAGGTTTTCGCCGAATAACACCTGAATCGTTTGCCAGCACCCCGGGGGCCAAGGCACACTGGAGGTCCTGATCCTGACTCCGTAGAGGTGCTCTGACGATGACCGAACCACGCCATGACGAGGACCGTCAACGCGCTGCCAAGGACCACCTGTGGATGCACTTCACCCGGCACTCGAGCTTCGAGACGCACGACGTGCCGACCATCGTCCGTGGCGACGGTGTCCACATCTATGACTCGCACGGCAACCGCTACCTCGACGGGCTCGCGGGCCTGTTCGTCGTGCAGGCCGGACACGGGCGCACCGAGCTCGCCGAGGCCGCCGCCAAGCAGGCCGCCGAGCTGGCCTTCTTCCCGCTGTGGTCCTACGCGCACCCCGGTGCCATCGACCTGGCCGAGCGGGTGGCGTCCTACGCCCCGGGCGACCTGAACCGCGTCTTCTTCACCACGGGTGGTGGCGAGGCGGTCGAGTCGGCCTGGAAGCTGGCCAAGCAGTACTTCAAGCTCACCGGCAAGCCGACCAAGCACAAGGTCATCAGCCGTGCGATCGCCTACCACGGCACGCCCCAGGGCGCGCTCTCCATCACCGGGCTCCCCGGGATGAAGGCTCCCTTCGAGCCGCTGGTGCCCTCGACCTTCCGCGTGCCCAACACCAACTTCTACCGCGCCTCGGAGACGTCCTACCTCGGTCCCGACGACGAGTACGCCTTCGGTCAGTGGGCCGCCAACCGCATCGCCGAGGCCATCGAGTTCGAGGGTCCCGACACGGTCGCGGCCGTCTTCCTCGAGCCCGTCCAGAACGCCGGCGGGTGCTTCCCGCCGCCCCCCGGCTACTTCGAGCGCGTGCGCGAGATCTGCGACGAGTACGACGTGCTGCTGGTCTCGGACGAGGTCATCTGCGCGTTCGGCCGGCTCGGCCACATGTTCGCGGCGGAGCGCTACGACTACCAGCCGGACATCATCACCTGCGCGAAGGGCCTGACCTCGGGCTACTCGCCACTGGGTGCCATGGTCGCCACCGACCGTCTCTTCGAGCCCTTCTCCAAGGGCGACACCTCCTTCGCCCACGGCTACACCTTCGGTGGCCACCCGGTCTCCACGGCGGTCGCGATGGCGAACCTCGACATCTTCGAGCGCGAGCAGCTCAACGAGCACGTGCTCGAGACCGAGGGCGACTTCCGCGCCACCCTGGAGAAGCTGAACGACCTCCCCATCGTCGGCAACATCCGCGGTGACGGCTTCTTCTACGGCATCGAGCTGGTGAAGGACCAGAAGACCAAGGAGACCTTCAACGACGCCGAGTGCGAGCGCCTCCTCCGCGGCTTCCTCTCCGGCGCCCTCTTCGAGGCCGGCCTCTACTGCCGCGCCGACGACCGTGGAGACCCGGTCATCCAGCTCGCTCCACCCCTCGTGGCGGACCAGGCGGTCTTCGACGAGATCGAGACGATCCTGCGCGACGTGCTCACCAGAGCCTGGGCCCAGCTGTAGATCGCTCTCGATCGCAGGAAGGACTATCAGCTCGCGTCCCTCCGCGCCGTGGTCCCACCTGTGGCTCACCCTCGCGGCTCGAACTGATAGTCCTTCTGCGCACCCAGGCCTCGTCGACGCGACTTCCAGTCGTGGGAGCCGCACCCGCGTGAGGTTTCCAGCATGCCGGAGCTGACGCCACCAACGACGCGGTTGTGGGCCTCGTGGCAGGAGGCGCACCACGAGTGGGGCCAGGGTCTGCACGAGGACGGGTTCGGCCTGCTCTCCGATGACGACGTGGCGACTCCGGTCGGGTTCACGGCCTGGGTCCGTCGCCTGCACGACGAGTCGCAGTGGGGCCAGACGCCGGGCGCCAAGCGGACGCACACGACGTACTGGTGGATCGTCGAGGCAGAGTCCGTCCTCGGAGCCATCGCTCTGCGGCGGGAGACGAACGAGTGGACCCTCCGGGTCGGACACGTGGGCTACGGCGTACGTCCCTCTGCACGGGGCCGCGGCCTCGCCACGTGGGCGCTGGGTGAGGTCCTGTCGACGGCGTGGCTGGACGGCCTTCCCCGCATCCTGGTCTGCTGCCGAGAGGACAACCCCGCTTCGGCGCGTGTCGTCGAGCACCACGGCGGAGTGCTGGAGAGCACGGTGGAGACCGTGGTCGGGCGGATCCAGCGCTACTGGGTCACGGGTCCCGAGGCGACTCCAGGCTCCTCGGCCGGCGCCGGACCCAGCCTCGACGCCGTCCGTTGAGCCACGAGCGCTTGCCATCCAACGCCGGCCCCCACGTACAAAGCGTCATGGCTACGTATGTTGACGGGCTGGACGCCGTGTCAAGGGCGCTCGCCCACCGCGGACGGCGACAGACCATCACGCGCCTGACCTCGGCGCCGGCCAGCAGCAGCGAGCTCGCCGAGCACCTGGCGGTGAGCCTGCCGACGATGCAGCAGCACCTCGGGGTGCTCAAGGGGCCGACCTGATCCGATCCACCAAACGCGGTCACCTGGAGGGCACCACGTACGCCGTCGACCTGCGGGTGCCCGGGAGCCATCGCATCGAGGCCGCCAACCACGGGATCGGCGTCACCGGGGAGTTCCTGCGGATCAAGGAGCCGCACCGCCTGGAGACGACCTGGGTCTGGCTGGACCACGGCACGAGGGGCGACCTCGAGCTGAGCCGGGTCAGGGCTCCTCGACCGGCTCGGGGCTCCCCCCGAGGTTGGTGTGCTCATCGGGCGCGATCTCGCGGACCTGCCAGTGGTCCTCGGCCCACTCCCAGACCTGGGCCTCGGTGAGGCCCTCCCGCGAGGGTGGGTCGTCCCGGTTCCGGGCCACGTCGTTCCCCTCGCCGGGCTGCTCAGCCATTCTGCGGGAACCCCAGATCCAGCCCGGCGTGCGAGGGGTCCAGCCAGCGTGCGGTCACGACCTTGCCCCGCGTGAAGAAGTGCACGCCCTCGACACCGTGGGCGTGGGTGTCGCCGAAGAGCGAGGCCTTCCACCCGCCGAAGCTGTAGTAGGCCATCGGGACCGGGATGGGAACGTTGATGCCGATCATGCCCACCTCGACCTCGTTCTGGTAACGCCTCGCAGCCCCGCCGTCGTTGGTGAACACCGCGGTGCCGTTGCCGTAGGGGTTCGCGTTGACCAGGTCCAGCGCCTGGTCGTACGACGCGGCCCGCACCACCGAGAGCACCGGACCGAAGATCTCATCGGTGTAGATGCTCATCGTCGGGGACACGTGGTCGAACAGCGTGGGGCCGAGCCAGTAGCCGTCGAGCGAGCCCGTCGGTGACACCGTGCGGCCGTCGACCACCAGGTCCGCCCCCTCGGCAACTCCTGCGTCCAGGTAGCCCGCCACCTTGTCGCGGTGGGCGGACGTGACCAGCGGACCCATGTCGGGCTCGTCCGCCGCGGCGCCGTCGCCGATGCTCAGCGTGGTCATCCGCGAGGCGATCTTGGCGACGAGCTCGTCCCCGATCGGGTCGACCGCCACGATCGCGGAGATTGCCATGCAGCGCTCTCCCGCCGAGCCGAAGCCGGCGTTGACGGCGGAGTCGGCCGCGAGGTCGAGGTCCGCGTCGGGCAGCACCACCATGTGGTTCTTGGCGCCCCCCAGGGCCTGCACCCGCTTCCCGTGGGCGGTGCCGGTCTCATAGACGTAGCGCGCGATCGGGGTCGACCCCACGAACGACACGGCCGAGACTCCTGCGTGCGTCAGCAGCCCGTCGACCGCCTCCTTGTCGCCGTGTACGACGGAGAACACCCCCGCCGGCAGCCCCGCCTCCTGCCAGCACTCCGCGATGAACTGCGCCGCCGAGGGGTCCTTCTCGCTCGGCTTGAGGATGACCGCGTTGCCGGTGGCGATCGCGATCGGCACGAACCACAGCGGCACCATGGCCGGGAAGTTGAACGGCGAGATGACCGCGACCACGCCGAGCGCCTGACGGATCGAGAAGACGTCCACCCCGCCGGAGACCTCGCTGCTGAACCCGCCCTTGAGCAG